>JAPCJM010000028.1 GCA_027886945.1 Nitrososphaerota archaeon | reverse complement strand
CGACGGAATCACC
Source organism: Nitrososphaerota archaeon (assembly GCA_027886945.1). The sequence continues at coordinate 3,849 of JAPCJM010000028.1, read as the reverse complement.
ACGAATCCGACGCTGGTGGCTCAAGAGCCCGGCGAATTCGAGGCCATCATAGTCGCAATTTGCAAGGAAGTCAAGGGGGACGTGAGCGCCGAAGTGGTGGCAACCGACTTCGATGGAATGGTGAGCGAAGCAAAGCACCTTTCGGCTCTGGCCACCAATGTTGTCGTCAAGATACCCATGATCCCGGAGGGACTGAGGGCGACGAAGGCAGTCAGTGGGATGGGCATTCGGGTCAACATGACGCTCATATTCTCCGCCAACCAGGGCCTCCTCGCATCCAAAGCGGGGGCCTCCTTCGTCAGCCCGTTCATCGGCAGGCTCGACGACACTGGCCAGCGCGGGATGGATGTAGTCGAAGACCTGGTGAAGATACGCGACAACTATAGGCTGAAAACCGAGGTCCTCGTGGGCAGCATCAGGCACACCCAGCACGTGCTGGAGGCTGCGAAGGCCGGGGCCGATATCGCAACCATGCCTTCCGAGGTGATGGACAAGATGATGCAACACCCACTTACCGACCTGGGACTGAAGCGCTTCCTCGACGACTGGGAGAAGGCCAAGAGGACGAAGCCCTCGATTACGGTCTAGAGACAACTTTTTACGAGGAGGCTCTTCGACGTCTTCAATGGCAAAGACATACGCACTGCCGCCGCTACCCTACAAGTACGGCGACCTACAGCCTCACATATCCGAGAAAATAATGACCCTCCATCACGACAAACATCATCAGGCATACGTAACAGGGGCCAACACCGCCCTCGACAAGCTCGACAAGGCGAGAAAGGGAGAGATGCAAATCGACGTTCGGGCCGTCCTCCGGGACTATAGCTTCAACGTCGATGGACACATCCTTCATTCGATCTTCTGGCCAAACATGGCCCCCCCAGGGAAAGGCGGCGGAACGCCTGGCGGAAAACTCTCAGACTGGATCAACAGAGACTTCGGTGGCTTCGACAAATTCAAGGCACAATTCAGCGACGCTGCCAAGACCGTGGAAGGGAGTGGTTGGGCCCTCCTACTCCACGACCCCGAAACTGACCAACTAGTAATGACCCAAGTGGAGAAACAGAACTTCATGCATCTGGCCCAGATGAAGATTCTACTTGGCCTCGACGTCTGGGAGCATGCCTACTATCTTGACTACTTGAACGACCGGGGCAAGTACGTGGAAGCCTGGTGGAATGTGGTCAACTGGTCAGACGTTGACTCGAGATTGTCGAAGGTCCAATAGCGACCTTCGCATCCCTATTTTCCGGCACGTTGGTTCGACCCGCTGAATTCTGCGCTGACTTCGACCAGCCTTCGGATATCTCTCGAGCTGTGGCTCGTCGAAACTCCCCCCAGGTGACCCGGGAGGACGAAAATTCCCGCCGGCATCAAGGAGAGAGAGTATTCTTTCGCCCGCCGCACGTCCTCGGCCGCGACGTCCTCTGCACTTCGCGGACTTGCTCCGAAGTGCGTCTGAAAGAGGGAGCCGAGCCCGGTCGTATTAGTTTGGACTCCCTCCTCCGCGAAGGCCTTGTCGACCCCCTCGCGAACCATCCTCCCATGGTTCTCGAGGACCGAGTAGAGGGTCTTCGCGTGACTCCCAAGAAATCTGAGGGTGGCCAGCCCCGCCGTCATGGTAAGCGGATTTTCGGAGAAGGTCCCCCCGCCGATGGACACGAAACCTTCCCGCCTCGAAGGGTCAGCAAGAGAGAGGATTTCCTTTCTCCCTGCAACCAACCCCAGAGGTAGCCCTCCGCCGGCTATTTTTCCGAAGGTTGCCAGGTCCGGCCTAACCCTGTACCACTCCTGGGCTCCTCCTAGCGCAAGTCTGAATCCCGTGATAATCTCGTCGAAAGCAAGAAGGGCGCCTTCTCTGTCTGCAAGCTCCCTCAACCCCCTCAGGTAATCTCTGTCTGCTGGTATGCACCCCCCTGCTCCAAGAACAGGTTCGAGGAAGATAGCAGCGACGTCTCCGCGAGCCCGTTTGACTTCGGCCTCGGCCGCGTCCAGGTCATTGAACCTGACATTTCTCACATGTTCCTGCTCCTCCACGAGTATCCCGGAACTTTCAGTCCTGTCGAAGGGCCGATGCACCCCTTTGTTCAGCTCCGTGTTGAACCCGTGCCATCCTCCAGCCATTTTCACAACGACTCGTTTCCCTGTGAACGCCCTTGCTAATCTCACTAGATACATGGTGGCTTCCGCCCCGGTGTTGCAGAAGCGCATGGCCTCGGCGCATGGGACCGCCTTCTGAATCTCCTCTCCAAGTTCCACTGAGAGTCTGTTCCCCATGCCAAAGTGGGTGCCCTGCTCGATCTGGCCGGCCAGGGCGTCAGTTACGACCTTGGGTGAATGTCCGAGTATCAATGCAAGGTGCCCCATCCAGTAATCGGTGTACCTGTTCCCGTCTTCATCCCAGATGTGTTGCTTCTGCGCCTTGGTCACAAAGATAGGATATGGCTCGTAGAATCTAGCGTTGTGGTTGACCCCGCCTGCGAAAACCCTCTTTGCTCTTTCAAAGAGACGCTTCGAACGCTTAGTCTTGGATTGATAGGCCGAAGACAACGCCTTCTCAACGCCTAGTGCGGCTATATCAAGCCGCATTCGGTAGAAGAGTCAATAGTCACAGACCCCTTCCACTGCGCTCGAGGATGGAATTCACCGTTCCGCTCGACACCCCCTTCAGTCTAGAGTACACGCTCGAGAGCGGTCAACTCTTCCGCTGGGAAAGGATGGGAGAGTGGTGGTTCGGGATCGTCTCCGGGAGCGGAATCAAAGTAAGGCAAGAAGGGGACGCTCTGCGTTGCTCCTCGGGCTCGGACTTCCTCGACAACAACTTCGTCACGAACTATTTCAGGCTGGACGAGGACCTCGACCATATCCTGGCGTCGATGGCCAAGGACGAGGTAATCACGAAGGCCATTGAGAAGTTCTACGGACTGCGGCTCGTCAGACAGGACCCATGGGAGTGCCTGGGCTCCTTTGTCCTTGCAACGAACGCCAATATCCCCAGGATCAAGAAGATGGTCTCGTCCGTCTGTTCAAGATACGGTGAACCGACCCAGTTCGAAGGGAGCACCTATCACGGCTTCCCGAGCCCCGAGGCTCTTTCGCGGGCCTCGGTCTCAGACCTCCGAGCGTTGGGTCTTGGCTATCGGGCACCCTTCCTCAAGCGCGTGGCGAAGTCCGTGGCGGAAGGTAAGGTCGATTTGACCAGTATGCCAAACCTCAGCTACGAAAAGTCTCAAGAGCTCCTCCTCACTGAACTTTTTGGAGAGAAGCTCCTCCTTGGCGTGGGCCCCAAGGTCGCCGACTGCGTACTCCTCTACTCCTTGGGAAAGGACGAAGCATTTCCCATCGACGTTTGGATCGCGAGGATGATTGCGAAGTCCTATCCTAGCCTTCTCTCAAAGTCTTTCCGGAGTAGGCTCGCCGGCAATGCGAAGTTGAAACTCTCCAGCGGGGAGTACCGACGTGTTTCGATTTCAATCAGGTCCCACTTCGGGATGTACGCTGGGTACGCCCAGCAGTACCTGTACATGGCCGCCCGTGAAGAGGGCGCCTGAATTATTTCTTCTTCTTTCGGCGAGCCTTCGATGGATTTTGGGCCTTCTTCCTGACCTTCCCGGCAGCCTTGGTTGTTTCCTTTTTCGCCTTCGCCTCTATCTTCACGATTTCTTTCTTCACTTCTGCTGCACCCTTCTTGACTTTCTTCTCGACCTTCACAACTTCCTCTTCGACCTTCTTGACCTCCATCGCGGGCCTCTCGACCTTCACCGCATGTGACCCCCAATCCTTGAGCGAAGTCACATTGACCTGGATAACACTCCTCCTCCTCCCGTCGAGCCTGGCTCCCCATTT
>JAPCJM010000027.1 GCA_027886945.1 Nitrososphaerota archaeon | reverse complement strand
GCCTCGCGTAGTTGCTCACTGAGGCCTGCGTGACCCCGAGCCGTTTCCCTACCTGCTGCTGGGTCATGTGGTAGTCCTCCTGCAGCCTCCTGGCAACCATTGCCCTGAGCGCGGGAAGGGCGGATTTCGCGACTATCTCATACGGGCTAATCATCAATATATTACGTATGTTATACTCAGTTATTTAAGGCTAGTAGGCAGAGCGCGAAATAGTTTCACCCGGCCTGTGTTTTTCGGCTCCGGAGACCGCAAACTTATTGGAGGAGAATGGGGGTTTCGGTTTTCTTCTTGGTTTTCGTCTTTTTCTTGCGCCCGGGTGGGCATTAATGGCCGAACAAAACGTCTTCCAGCTCCTTTCCCAGCCTCTCGTTGAGGCACTGAAAGCACGGGGCTTCGATTCTCCGACCGACCCTCAGGCGAGGCTACTCCCGATAGTCAGAGAAGGCAAAAACGCCCTTCTGATGGCGCCGACCGGGACGGGGAAGACAGAGGCCGCACTCCTCCCGATCCTAGACGCCTTGGTGAGGGAGGGGCAGCCGAGGGAGAAGGGGACGAAGCTCCTGTACATCACCCCGCTCCGGGCCTTGAACAGGGACATGCTGGACAGGATGCAGTGGTGGTGCAAGCGCTTCGACATACGGCTCGGAGTTAGGCACGGCGATAGCTCCCAGGCGGAGAGGACCAACATGAGCTTCGCACCTCCGGATATTTTGATTACGACACCCGAGACACTTCAGATTCTCCTGGTCGGCAGGAGGATCAGGCAGAACCTCGCGAAATTACGTTGGGTGGTCGTGGACGAGGTGCACGAACTGTCCGAGGACAAGAGAGGGAGCCAACTCAGCGTCGGTCTCGAAAGACTCAGGGACGTGGCCGAGAAGGAATTCCAGATAGTCGGCTTGTCGGCGACGGTCGGGTCCCCCGAGAGGGTTGCCCAATTCTTGGTCGGGCAGGGGCGGAGCTGCGAAGTGGTCAGAGTGCCTGTGGAGAAGAGCCTCTCCCTGAAGGTTGTCGCCCCCAGGGCGACCGGAGACGACAGAATACTCGCGGATGCGATCTACTCATACCCTGAGGTCGCGGCCAGGCTCAGGACTATCAGGGAGATGGTTGAGAAGTACAGGTCGGTCCTGATTTTCACGAATACGCGGACGGAAGCCGAGGCGCTGTCAAGCAGGTTCAGAGTCTGGGACCCCAACTTCCCGATAGGGATCCATCATAGCTCTCTATCGAAGGCGACGAGGGAGGCAGTGGAAAGGAATCTGAAGGAGGGGAAGCTCCGTGGGGTAATCTGCACGAGCAGCCTCGAGCTCGGGATAGACATTGGTTTTCTGGATTATGTGATACAATACAATTCGCCTAGACAGGTGACCCGTCTTATCCAGAGGGTCGGTCGGAGCGGCCACAGAGTAGGCGAAGTATCGAAAGGGCTTGTGATTACGCAGGACTCAGACGACACCCTCGAAGCAGCGGTCCTATGTAGGAAGTCAGTCATGGGAGAGCTGGAGCCCCTCGAACCTGTCTTCGCCCCTTACGATGTCGCGATCCATCAGGTAGCTGGATTGCTCATCGAGCAGAGCAGCTGGAACTTCGAGGATATTTTGGCCCTGTTGAAAAGGAGCTATTCCTTCGCCGAGATGGACGGTCCGAAGCTGAAGGAAGTTCTGACCTATATGAGAGAAAGATATCCGCGACTCGCCTACTACGGCGAATCAGACGGGAAGGTCTTCAGGGCAAGGGACGTCAAGCCTCTCTTCTCGTATTACTTCGACAACCTGTCGATGATTCCGGACGAGAAGCAGTACCTTGTCATCGAAGGGGACAACTTCATCGGGACTCTCGACGAAGCCTTCGTCTCAGAGTACGGAGAAGTCGGGGTGAAGTTCGTGGAGGCCGGGCGCTGCTGGAAGATTGAACAGATCTACGGAAACAAGGTGTACGTGAAGGCGGAAGAGGACCCGACGGGGTCCGTCCCCAACTGGGTCGGGGACGAGATACCGGTCCCGCGAGAGGTGGCGGCGGAGGTCGGGGCGGTGCGGAGGAGGTACGCCGAGGAGCTCGAGAAAGGGACCGACGAGAGCTACATCGACGAACTCTGCAGGACCTATCCTGTTCCGAGGGAGGCGTTGGTTGAGTCCCTGAAGGAAGTGGCGGAGCAGCACACGGCAAAACTCCCTATCCCCTCAGAAAGGCTGGTTACCATCGAAAGGTGGGACAGGTATCTTGTGATCCAGGCAGCCCTCGGACACCGGGTGAACAGGCTGCTGGCAAGGGTGCTTGGTCATTTGATTTCTGAACGCATCGGTCAGTCTGTCGCCGTCCACCAGGACCCGTACCGAATAGTCATCGAGGCTGACGTATCCCCGGCGACAGTGATGGAGGTGATCGGGGAATTGCCCAAGCTCGACCTCAGGGACGCCACTGTGAAGGCGGTCGAGAGGAGCGGAATATTCAAGCGGCGCCTGATCCATGCAGGAAAGAAGTGCGGGGCAATCGCCAAAGACGCGGACTACGCGAGCGTATCGATCTCGGGGATAATCGAGGCCCTTAGGGACACGCCGGTGTTCAAGGAGGCGATGAGCATGATCTTCCACGACGACTTCGACCTGCCGGGGGCCGCTGATGTTGTGGAGAAGATTGCAACCGGGGCGATCGAAGTCAAACTCGTGGAGTACGACGGGCTGACCCCCATCGCAAGGATAGGAGTGGAGGAGATCAGCAGAAGGGGTGAGATCGTCTCGCCTGAAAGGCTGAGGGCTCTCCTGAAGCAGTCTACCAGGGCACGGGTCAACGAGACTTTCCTGGTCGCTGTCTGCACGAACTGCTGGAACTTCCTCGAACTGCGGAAGGTGGCGGACTTGGAGGGTCTCGAGAAGTGCTCCATATGCGGGAAGGTCGCCCTCGGGCTTTCGACAGACTCCTACGAGAACGTCTTCTCTTTGGCCATGAAGGCCAGGAGCAGGACAGATATCCGTGGGAGCAAGCTCAAGCTCGTTGAAGCCCTGAGAAAGTCGGCTGAGCTCAGGAAGGAGTACGGACACGCCGTCGACATGCTCCTTGCGGGGAGAGGGATCAGAATTGTTGACGCGACGGCCCTGGCCGCGAAGATGAGGAAAGAGGGGCTCGACCTGGTTGAGCTGATAATCGAGGGGGAGAGGGACGCGCTTCGCAGGCGCTACTTCTTCGCCGCTTCCTGAGCCCTAGAGAGAATCAAGGTCATCAGGGTCTTCTCGTCAACCTCGGCGTGCGTCCTCCAACCGATGTGCAACATCGTTCTCTCGTCCAGTTCCAAATACCCTCTCTTGACGTATCTGTCAAGGGAGTAGTCGACGCGCCATCTCGGGAACTTTTCCCTAAGGAACTGCTCGACCTCCCGCCGAGCAACACGGCCCTGCTTGGAGTTAATGAAAGCGATCGTGGCTGCCAGAACTGCAAGGTCGTCGATCCTGATTCCTGAAGTCTCGGCTTCGCTCACTGTGGGTGGTTCCTTGAACCTGAGCAAGAACCGCGAAGAGTCCTCCGACCCATCGGCGCCTTTCACTTCGAAGACTTCGAGGCCCATGGGGGACACATCCTCGGAGAGGACCTCGACTATCTTCCTGTAGTCCCGCCCCAGGTGCCGCCTCATCTCCCAGCCCTTCACGCCAGGGTTGCGGCCCCTCTGAAGGATGAGAACCTGGAAGGCTTTCCTCACCTTCCTCTCGAGCAAGGCCCGGTCGGCAGTGTCCGACTCCATCAGCTCTCACCTGTGATCGATATGGCGACTGACTTTGGAGCGCCCTTCGCCTTTTCTGCCACGGCCATGGTCCAGATCTTCCCGCTGAGCGGTTCAGTCCTGAGGAGGGCCTTGCCCTCGCTGATCAAAAAGGCGAGCAGGTATGCCCTTCTTACCTTGTCCTCGAAGCT
>JAPCJM010000026.1 GCA_027886945.1 Nitrososphaerota archaeon | reverse complement strand
TTACCAGGGCGGAGTTGTCCCCGGGAAGCTCGTCAGGGTCGTCAACATCGGAGGATGGGACATCGAAGCCTGTGGGGGCACACACTCGAGGAGGACCGGCGAAGTAGGTCTCATCAAGGTGACGAAGGCGGAGCGCGTCCAGGACGGGGTTGAGAGACTAGAGTTCGTCGCCGGTGAGGCGGCCATCGAGTACATGCACCGAATGGATTCAGAGCTGCAGGAGCTTTCGAGCGTCCTGGGCACACAAAGGGAGAACCTCCCGAAGGTCGCAAAGTCCATCCTCAGCGAGCTGGAGGCAGCCCGCTCTCGCGAAAAGAGCCTCGGCCAGGCGATAGTCGAGATGTCTTCTACCGATATCGCTTCGAAGGCCAAGAGCCTGGGCCAGGCAAAGCTTTACGTTTCAAAGAATCCTGCCATTGGCGAGGAACAGATTATTGCTCAGGGACAGAAGAGCGTCTCCGCCGAACCCTCTCTGATTTACGTCACCCTCTTTTCAACCGGAAAGTCTGCCCGCATCGTCTGCTTCGTCGGCTCCGCCGCCAGGCAAGCGGGCTTCTCGGCCGCTGAGATTGTAAAGAAACTCGCCCCCGTCCTCGGCGGCTCCGGGGGCGGTTCCCCGACCTTCGCCCAAGGGGGCGGCCCCTTAACCGAAAAGATCGATGAAGTAGCAACCATGGCAGAGAATCTCCAGCCCGCCGCACAGAGTTGAGTCGGATGTCCACGAAAGAAAAGTACTGGCTGAAGGTATGGAACGACAAGCGCGTCTTCGAACCAGACCCGGTGTCTGGCAAGAAGAAGATGTTCGTGACCGTTCCTTTCCCTTACATGAACGCCCCGGTCCACGTCGGGACTGCGTTCACACTGGCGCGGGTCGAGTTCTACGCCCGTTTCAGGCGCCTGCAGGGATACAACGTCCTCTTCCCCTACGCCTGGCACTGGACCGGGAAGACCATCGTCGGGATGAGCCAGAGGCTCAAACAGGGTGACCAGTCAGTCAGGCGCGCCTTCATCGAGATGGACGGAGTTCCTGAGATGGAGGTCGAGAAGTTCGTCGACCCCGAATATCTTGCGTCCTACTACACCAAGGTGAGCCGCCAGGTGATCAAAGACACTGGCTTCTCAATCGACTGGAGGCGCGAGTTCAGGACCATCGACCCGGCCTTCAGAAAGTTCGTGGAGTGGCAGTACCTCCGTCTGCGAGAGCTCGGGTACGTCGTCCAGGGAACCCACCCTGTTGTATGGTGCCCGTTCGACAAGAGTCCCACCGGGGACCACGACAGGATGGAGGGGGAGGGGGTCTCCCCGGAGGAGTTCAACCTGATCAAATTCCACCTGGGGGAGTTCGCCCTGGTAGCAGCCACTCTGCGGCCCGAGACCATCTACGGCGCAACCAACATCTGGGTAAACCCCGACGCTGAGTACAGCGAGGCGAGGGTTGACGGCGAACTCTGGATCGTCAGCTCTTCCGCTCTGACCAAGCTGGTTGAGCAGAAACACGAGGCAGTTCCAGTCCGGTCTTTCAGGGGGTCAGAACTTGTGGGCAGGTACGCGATGGCGCCCCTCACCGGCAAGTCGCTCCCTATTCTGCCCGGGAAGTTCGTCGACGATTCCCTGGCGACGGGAGTGGTCTATAGCGTCCCGGCTCACGCTCCCTACGACCTGATGGCCCTCCGGGACATCCAGGAAGGCAGGGTCCTGGCGGGTAGGCAGGTCAAAGAAATCGCAGACAAGATCGCCGCCATTCCAATCCTCACCTTGAGCGGGTACTCCGCGTTCCCCGCCAGCGACGCCATCAAGAAGATGGGCATCAAAGACTCCCTGGACCCTCGTCTCGAGGCGGCCACCGCAGAGGTGTACAGCGCCGAGTTCCACAGGGGTGTCCTGTCACCGGCGTCCGGCCCTCTCGCCGGCCTGACAGTCAGCGATGCCAAGGCAAAAGCGGTCGAGCTACTAACGAAGACAGAGCGCTTCGGCAAGATGTACGAACTCCCCGAGAAGGTTGTCTGCCGTTGCGGAACAAGGTGCTACGTCAAAATCCTCGAGAACCAATGGTTCCTGAACTACTCGAACCCCGCGTGGAAAGCCAAGGCGAAGCTGGTAATCGAGCGAGCCGCTGTCTTCCCCGAGGAGGCGCGGCAGTGGTTCTACTCGACCATCGAGTGGCTAAACGACTGGCCCTGCGCCAGGCGGTCGGGGATGGGGACGAAACTCCCCTGGGACAAGGAGTGGATAGTCGAGACACTGAGCGACTCCACCATCTACATGGCATACTATAGCCTGAGCAAGTTCGTCAACCTGGAGAAAATCGGTCCCGACAACCTGACCCCGGAAGTCCTGGACTACGTCTTCTTTGGGAAGGGGAACCCGGCCAATCTGTCCAAAGCAGTCAAGATGACCGAGAAGCGGTTGAAAGAACTCCGGACCGAGTTCACCTACTGGTACCCGGTCGACCTACGCAACTCCGCAAAGGAACTGATTCCAAACCACCTGACCTTCTACCTCTTCCACCACGCAGCTTTCTTTCCAGAGAAACAATGGCCGCGAGGCATCGGGATTAACGGCATGATTCAGATCGAAGGGAAGAAAATGAGCAAGACCAAAGGAAACTTCGTCACCTGGAGGGCCGCCCTCGAGAAATACGGGCCCGACGGCTTCAGGCTTGCACTTGCATTGGTCGCCGACGGGATGGACGACGCCGACTGGAGGGACAGGGCGGCAGAGGACGCGAAGTCCAAAGTCGAGTCTGTAATCCCATTCGTGAAGAAGACCCTGAAATCAGCTTCGAACCGCGAGGAGAATCAGCTGGACTCGTGGCTCGTCTCGTCTGTCCATCGCAGGATAACTACTACCACCGAGGCGATGGAGGAGATGAAGATGCGGCGCGCGTCTGCGACCACCTTCCTCGACACCTGGAACGACATCAGGTACTACATCCATCGGACCAAAACCCCGAGGAAGCAGACCCTCGTCGACGTGTTCGGCGCCTGGGTCAGAATGATGTCTCCGTTCACCCCTTTCATGGCTGAGGACCTCAACCACGAGTTGGGAGGGAAGGGCCTAGTCTCCCAGGCGGACTGGCCATCACCCAAGGACTTCCCCCTGGACGAGGAGGCGGAGCTTGCGGAAGCCATAATCAACAAGGTGATTGAAGACGCCCGCAACGTCCTGAAGGTGGTCAAGGGCCCGAGGTCAAAGCTCAACGTCTACGTCGCCTCGGACGCGGCGAGAACATACTTCGTCGAGCTCGCGACGGCCAAGATGAAGAAAGAGAACGTCGGCCAAGTGGTGAAGAAGTTTTCCGCCCTGAAAATTCAGCCGGACCGGGTCTTCAAGCTGACCTTCGAGATAGGAGAGGAGTTGCTCCACAAGCTAGTATCCCACAAGAGCTTCAACGAGTTCAGCTCGCTCTCTGATGCCTCGGATTACATGTCAAAGGAACTGGGAATCAAAGTCATTGTCCAGAAGGCTGGGGCCAAGGGAATCCGTGACCCGGCTAACAAGGCCAAGGATGCACTTCCGACCAAGCCTGCCTTTTTGCTAGAGTAAGTGCGACTAAATCCGATCAGATTAACCAAGGTCTAGGCTCCCAACTGGAATCTTGGGTGCTATTAGGTCAACTAACATGAATTTGTGAAATGAGGGTTTGCAAGTTCTGTGGTACTCCTCTAAAGGTCGGCAAGAACTGGTGGATTAGCTGCTCGCAGCGCAGGGACTACAGGTGTGTTACTTGCGCCTCAGTGCGAAACAAGGAATACGCCCTCCGCAACCTGAGTCGGAAAAGGGCCTCCGATGCGATTTACTACCAGCTAAACAGGTCAAAAATTCTGGAACAAACCAAGTCCTACTACCTCAGGAATCATGAAGCAGCGTTAGAATCTCAACGAAAGCACCGAAGACTGATAAAGGAAAAGTGCGTCGAGAGATTCGGCGGAAAGTGTGTCCTTTGCGGAGAAGCCGGACTTTCTTTTCTAACTTTCGGACATCTAAACGAAGGCGACGGAGCTAAGCACAGGCGTGAATTGACTGGGGACAGCCAGCGCGTAGGAGGCACTTTCTACCTCAATTTGTTGAGGGGCAACTTGAACCAATATCCTATTCAGCTGGAATGTTTCAATTGTAACAATGGCAAGATCAATGT
>JAPCJM010000025.1 GCA_027886945.1 Nitrososphaerota archaeon | reverse complement strand
CGAGTCCACCGTCGAGGAGGAGGCGAAGAAGCTCAAGATCCACGATGACTCGAGGAAGTACGAGCCCCGGCTCGTCGCTGTGGGGGAAGGTTGGCTCATCGCAGGTCTCGACGCCGAAGTTGCAAAGATGAATGTGGGCGACAAGAAGGAGATAGAACTGCCGCCGGAGAAGGCGTTCGGAGTCAGGGACCCAACCCAGGTCCGAATGGTTCCGCTCCGCAAGTTCGGCGAGAGGGAGCACGAAATTGCCGTCGGTGATTCAGTAGAAATTGACAACCGCATGGGAATCGTCAGGTTCATCGGGTCGGGGAGGGCCCAGGTGGACTTCAACCACAGGCTGGGTGGGAAGTCCATCGTCTACGATATCGAAGTCCTGAAGAAGGTCGATGGGGATGAGGACAAGGTCAGGGCGCTCATAGACAGGAGGCTCGGGGGAGAGGGGAAGAAGGCTTCCTTCGAACTCGCCAACGGCGAGCTTGCGGTGACGGTCCCCGACGACCTCTTCTTGCTCGAGGGACTGCAGATAATCAAAAGAGGAATTTCCAATGATATCTTCAAGTTCGTTCCAACGGTGTCAAACCTGACATTCATAGAGAGGTTTGTCAACGAAAAAGCGCAGGCCAAGAAGGATGAGCCGAAGGCAAAGAAGCCCTCCAAAACTTCGGGACCGCCGAAGACCAGAGCGAAGAAGGCCGCCCCGGTACAGACTGCCTAGATCACGCCCGTCGACTTCGCCAAAGTCCTTGCGCTCCGGCTGTTCAGCTTCCTTCTCGAAAGGATGGTGTAACGGTCCGGGCGGATAGAAGATGCCTTAACCAATGATTCGACTATCATGCTATCGTCAACCCCGAGCTGGGAGGCTTCCACCGGAGCCCCCACGTTCTTCAGGGCCGAACGGACACGCCTCCAGTCGATCCCATGCAGCTTGGACATCATTATCGTCCCAATGCCGCACTTCTCGCCGTGCAGCCCCGAGTCAGGCGCGACCAGGTCCAAGTAATGGCTGAAAAGATGCTCCGACCCGCTGCAGGGCCTGGAACTCCCGGCTATTCCGGCAGCGACCCCCGTGCTGATGAGCGCCTCGACAAGATCCCTGACACTCTCCATACCGAATTTTCCAATCTTCCTGGACCGGTCGAGGACCACGTGGGCGCTCATGAGGGCTAGGCTGGCCGAGTAGCCGCCGTAGTATTCCCCGGTCACCCTGTGCGCCAGAGCCCAGTCCTTTACCGCGGTCAACTTCGACACGAGGTCCCCGCAACCCGATGCGAGCAGGCGCCTGGGGGCCGACGCTATCACGTCGATGTCGGCGAGTATCCCGACCGGAGGCTTGGCCATTATCGAGTACGGCCGGTCGAGGCCCTTCAAAGAAGCGAAGGGGCTGGCAATGCCGTCGTGGGATGCGCTTGTTGGAACCGAGTAGAACGGAAGGTGCATCTTGAATGCCGCAAGCTTGCCGACGTCAACGCTCTTCCCCCCGCCTACACCTACGATGCATCCAGAATCTGCTCCTGCCCGGACCACCCTTTCCACGTTCTTCGTGTCGGCGGCCTGGACCTCCACCCATGTCCTTTCGTTCTTGAGCGCCGAGTCTACGGCATCCTTCACCTTCGCTGCAACGTTTGATCCAGCGGCGATGACTATCTTCCTGCTCCCCGCGGATTCCTCCATGAACTCTCCGAGTTTGGCGATGACGCCTTGGCCAATTAGGATCTTCGTCGGAAGCTCCATGAGGTGGTAGCCTTGGTCCACGTTGGCCGACGCCTGATCTACGGATTTAAGGGCACCCGTGGACTCGCAGTCGAACCCCGCTCATCGTCAACGAGCGTGTTCCGCGTCGAAGTCCCGTTCTCTTCTCCACAAGATTAAATAAGCGACCGGCTCACGCGGATTTTGCCGTTCTGAAGAGGTTTGTGGACTACATGTCAAGAGAATTCAACACAGTGGGTCGGAAGACACTAGGCTCTGCCGTTTATCACGGTACTACGACGGTAGGGCTCGTGTGCTCGGATGGAGTCGTCCTGGCCACCGACACGCGGGTGACTGCGGGGGGATTCATCGCTCACAAGAGGGGGAAGAAGCTCCTCAGAATCGATAATAACTTGGCAATGACGATTTCAGGTGGTGTTGCGGACGCACAGAACGTTGTCGACACTCTGAAGTACTATACCAACCTCTACAGGATTGAAAAGAGCCGCCCCATGCCGGTGAAGGCCGCGGCCCAGGTCGTGTCCAACATGCTATTCTCGTCAAGGCTCTACCCGTTCATCGCCGATGTCCTCGTTGGGGGAGTAGACGGGGGCGGGGGCTCGATCTTCAACGTTGACTTCTTCGGGTCCATGAACAAGGAGAAGGTCGTGGCGACAGGGAGCGGTTCGCCTGTGGCCTATGGTGTCCTGGAATCGGAGTTCAAGGAAGGCATGCCGGCGTCCAAGGTTTACCCTCTTGCTGCGAAAGCGATCATAGCGGCCACAAGGAGGAATGTGGCAACCGGGGACCACTTCGACGTGGCCATCCTGGACAAGGAAGGCTTCAGAGAGATTTCCGAACAGGAGAAGGACAAACTCCTGGCCCAGTTTACAACTAACAATTAGTCTTGGAGCAGAAAACGAACGGCGTAAGTCTAATGAGCGCCATCCTGAACAATATCCCAGCGGAAGCTAAGATAACAAGAATCGAGTACGAAGGCCCAAGGATCGCGCTGTATACCAAGAATCCAGCCTTCCTCCACAAGAACAGCTACGTAATCTCTGAGATCGTGAACACACTGAAGAAGCGGGTGGTCACTAGGACTGAAAAGTCGATCAGGAAGCCGGAGAACGAAGCGAGGCAGACATTGGAGAAGACCCTCCCCGTCGAGGCGGAAGTCTCCAACTACTTCTTCGATGACGCGCTCGGTGAGATAACGGTCGAGGCAGGGAACCCGAGGGTCCTCTCCCAGGAGGCGGGTTTCGACCTTGGGGCGGCGATGGAGCAGACGGGATGGAAGGTGAAGGTGAGGAAGGCCCCGCACATCAAGTCCACGGCGATTCAGAACGTGTACTATGCCTTGAAAGCAGGGAGCGAAATAAGGGAGAAATTCTACAGGGAACTGGGGGAGGCGATATTCAGGCCGCGGATCGCTGCCACGGAACATGTGACAATCAAGACCCTGGGCGCATTCCAGGAGGTCGGGAGGTCGTCCATTCTCGTAGAAACGGCCGAGAGCAAAGTCCTCCTAGACTGCGGCATCCATCCCGGCTCCAGGAACACCTGGGACGCCTACCCGCGTTTGGACTGGGCAGACGTCTCCCCCAACGATATCGATGCGATAGTGATTAGCCACGCTCACCTTGACCACATGGGCTTCCTCCCCGCCATGTTCAAGTTCGGCTATGACGGGCCGGTCTACTGCACCGAGCCGACCCTCCCCCTCATGACCCTCCTACAGAA
Source organism: Nitrososphaerota archaeon (assembly GCA_027886945.1). The sequence continues at coordinate 742 of JAPCJM010000025.1, read as the reverse complement.
CGATTTCGTGAAGATCGCACAGATTGAGGGCGGAAGGCTGGTCTACGACCAGAAAGACATCAGGGACATGATCCAGCACTCCATCACCCTCCCCTACGGGATGGTCACGGACATTTCCCCCGACATAAAACTCGTCTTCAACAACGCTGGCCACATCCTGGGATCGGCGACCGTCCACCTGCACATCGGAGAGGGGGCCCACAACATCGTCTACACCGGGGACTACAAGTACGGCAGGACACAGCTCTTCGACTCCGCGACCTGGAATTACCCGAGGGTCGAGACCCTGATCACAGAGAGCACCTACGGGGCAAAGGAGGATATCATGCCCGTCCGGGAAGAAGTGGAAATGAATTTCGTCAACGCGATCAACGGAATCTTGAAGGGGGGTGGGAAAGTATTGATCCCTATTCCAGCGGTGGGAAGGGCCCAGGAGATCTTGTTGGTGATAGACCAGTACATGAGGAACAAGATCCTGGTCGAGGCGCCAGTATTCATTGAAGGGATGATATCGGAGGCGACGGCCATCCATGTTTCTTACGCTGACTACCTTTCGAGAGAGCTGCGGACAAAGATCCTCGAGGAGGGGGTCAACCCGTTCGTTTCCGAGTATTTCACGGAGATCGAGCACCCGACAGACAGGGAGGAGGCCTACCGTGAGGGGCCGGCCATCATAATGGCGACTTCGGGCATGCTCGAAGGGGGGCCTGTGCTCGACTACTTCGAGAACCTTGCTCCGTCT
>JAPCJM010000024.1 GCA_027886945.1 Nitrososphaerota archaeon | reverse complement strand
TTTTGAACTTGGATATCAGGCCTGTTCGGCCATCTTCGATTTGGTTTCCAAGGCAGCTTGTAGGACTGTTTCGGCCGCGTATCGATGCGGGTCTAATTCAAGGCAGACGAGGATGTCTTTACCCGAAATTTCACGCAGTATTCCGTTGAGGTCTGCGGTTCCTTCCCCGGGGATAAGGTGGTCGTCGGAAACGCCGCCGTTGTCACTGAGGTGGACTTCGGTGAGCCTGGGGCCGGCCCTTTGGGCTAGGGAAACAGAGCTCTGCCCGTTGGCGTGGGCATGTCCTGTGTCCAGAGTGAAGCCGAGTCTTTCCACTTCGGCGAGGATTAGGTCGAGTGATTCGGCCGTGCTGGCGAGAGGGAAGTGATACTTTGACCTGCTCTTCGTCTGGTTTTCGACGTTTATTGCGAGTCGTCCACCGCTCACTTTCACCATCCTGCGCAAGGCTGCCACAGCGCTCTCGGCAGAGGTTGGTACCATGGCCTCGCTGTGGACGCTCCCTGGGTGGATCGTGATTATGGTTGCGCCGAGGTAGTCGCTGAAAGTTACGAATGACTCGAGGGTTTTTTCGATCGCACCTCTCACAGGCTGAAACGGGGATGCGGGGTTGAGGTCGGTGAAGGGGGCGTGCAGGGTGACCAACATATTGTAGGACGAGAGCGCGTCTTTCAGCGCCTTCTTGTTCGTCCAGCCGGGGAGCGCGTGCGGGGCTTCACCCCAGAGCTCGATGTATTCGAAACCGGCGTCGCCTATCGTCCGGACCGCGGATAAGAGGTCCATGCTCAGCAGAGACCACGTGCTCAGACCGACCTTCATTGTGTCATTCCAGTGAAACCCGTTGCTATCTTAGCTTGTTAGGAGGCAGGCTCGTTCTTCGAAGTCTGCGAAGTACGAAGCCTCTTCACCATCTCCTTGAGCATACTCATTGCAATCTCCGGGTTTGTCTTCACAATCGAGCTGAATGCCCAGGATGAGAGGGCCCAGCATTTTGTCGGAGTGACGGCGACAACATCCGCGGACCGTGGCTGCTCGTCAATCAAAGACATCTCACCAAAGAACTGCCCCTTCAGCAGACTGGCGAGGACTTTTCCCTTCTTGCGTACTTCCGCCTTCCCATCGAGGATCAAGTAGAAACCGACGCCCATGGTTCCCTCGTCGACTATTGTGTCTCCGGATTTGTATGATAGTTCCTTACCCTGGGATGCGATTGAATTTCTCTTCTTTTGGTCAAGACCGCCAAAGAAGGGTACGGCACCGATTAGAGAAGCCGCGTCGGAGGCGCCCGCCATTCGCTAGGAAACTTGCTGGAACTGATTTAAACCCACTGCTTCGGATTTCAGCAATTCAAGCCGAAAGTCCGGAGACTACCGTTTCTCTCGGTTGCGGAGGTATGGTTTGACCATCATTTTCCGGGGCTTCGGCCCCAGAGAGAGAACGGTCTTCTCGTAGTCCGACCACCTCACCCCCATCTTCTGCGCCACCATCATCTCGATCGTGGTCGCGAATTCGTGCTCGTTCTTGTATGGTGCCTTAGGGTGGTCCCCGGGCTCGGCGTCGATAGGATGGAGGTTCATCCGCCGCTCTGCTTCGAAGTTGACGTCGAAGGCCACCACCTCCTTGTCTTTGATGCCGTGCATCCTGCAGAGCTCGTACTCGATCATCTCATGGAGGGCCACGAGGAAGACGTAGCGTTGGTCCTTCATCTTGCTCACCCTGATCTGGGCCGGCTTCCCAGGTATCCAGTCCCCTACGGTCTCGTACCTCTGTTTCCTGTGCGGAACCTGAGCCACGGCGAAAAGGGGTTTCATGTCCCTAGATCTGACGATGCCTTTGGGGCGGAGTAGCCCGGAGACCCTCCCTGGGGTGCTTCCGAGGCGTACTGGACCTCGCCTGAGGCCTTGGGATGACATAGCGTTCGCCAAGACCCTGCCGGAGCCCCCTAAGGGATAGGCTGTCAAATTGACGCTCCACTTTGGTTAACCAAATTTCAGCCGCGTGAGAGGACTGGGGGTGAAGCGGCTAGGTAGTTTCCAGGCTGGCGCTTATCAGGGGGGAGAAAGGATCTCCATGAGAGCGAAAAAAGAGGCTCGGGGAGCAGCTAGCTGCTAGGCCTTCTTGAACTCGAGCGCTGCCGAATTGATGCAGTAGCGCAACCCAGTCGGCCTGGGTCCGTCATCGAACACATGACCGAGATGAACGCCGCAGGTGCCACAGGATACTTCAGTCCTGGCCATGCCGAAACTACGGTCGGTATCCTCCTTGACGTTTCCTTTCGACACTGGCTGGAAGAAGCTCGGCCAGCCGGTCCCCGATTCGAACTTGGTGTCGGAGATGAAGAGTGGAGTTCCGCAGACGATGCACGCGTACGTCCCATTCTCATGGTTGTCCCAGTACTTCCCGGTGAACGGGGCCTCGGTCCCCTTGTTGAAGCAGACGTTGACCGCTTCCTTGTCAAGCTTCGCCTTCATCTTCTCCATCTGTTCTTGAGTTAGCATGCTGAAGATCAAGGCCGGCACACGAGTATAAAGTTTCAGGGGCTGGTGTCCTAGGGCCCTGCGCTTCTCAGTTGAAGGCCTCGGATACTTTTAAGAATCCCTATGGCGACGATATCATCTAAGTTTGGCCAAGTTCACATCGGCACAGCAGAGTTGGAAGGAACAGACCGGGTCCATCATGTCGCTCGAGCTTTCCAAGCTATTTGTCGGGAAGACGAACGTCAGGAAGAACCCCGGAGACGTCGGTGACCTTGTAGACTCTGTCAAGGAGAAGGGGATTCTAGAGCCGGTGCTCGCCAGGCCCATCGGGGGAAGGTACGAGCTTGTCGTAGGGTCGAGGAGGTTCGAGGCCGCGAGGATTGCCGGTCTCAAGAAGATACCTGCGATTGTGAGACCCATGACCGACGAGGAAGCGATTATAGTGTCCCTCGTCGAGAACATACAGAGGAGGGACATCGAACCAGAGGAGGAGTACGATGCGATAGTATTACTCAGGAAGGCGAACCCTCGCGCCTACGGTTCGGCCGAGCAGGTCGCAAAGGCGCTCGGCAAGTCGAGGAGATACATCGATGATAGGATAAACGCCGTGGAAGCCGTGCGGAGCATCAGGAAGGAATCGAAGGCGGATATCACGGTCAAGCAGGCCCCGCTGCAGAAGGAGAGGGAGAAGGGAGTCCTGCCGGTAAGGCACGCAACGTTCCTCCACCGGGCCGAGGAGGCGCAGACTGTCCAGGACCTCCCCAAGAGGGAAAGGGCGTCACAGCTCAAGGAGCTGGCTCAGACGATTGCCCCCATGCCGACGCCGGAGGCTGAGAATGTCGTGAGCCACTTCGTCATGGCCCCGCAGAGACCCGTGGAGGACATCAAGAATGAGGTCTCATATTTGCACGCGGTCAAACTGGAGATACTTCTCGACCCCAGGGTCGCGGACGGCCTGAGAAGGGCCGCGGAGGAGAGGAATACCACCATGGAGGCCATGGCCACACTCGCCATCCACTCCTGGCTTAGACAGCAGCGGTACGCGTGAGTAAGGTACAGATTCCCCGGGGCCAAGCTTAAACCCACGCGCGGGTGGCGAATTCATGGGACAGTGATAATCGTGGGGGAGCGGAGGCTGGGAGCAATCATGTTCACCGACGTTGTGGGCTACACCTCGATTTCTTCGCGGGATGAGTCCACCGCTCTGGAGATTCTCAAAACCTACCGCAACCTGCTGATGTCGGTCTTTCCGAAGTATGAAGGGAGGGTGGTGAAGACCATGGGGGACGGTTTCCTTATCGAGTTCGCCAGTGCCGTGGAGGCAGTCAACTGCGCCGTTGAGCTTCAGAAGGAGATGGTCAGACTCAACTCAACGCTCCCGGTTGACCGGAGGTCCATGGTTAGGGTAGGCATCCACGTCGGGGACGTGGTGCATTCTGGAGACGACATTCTCGGCGATGCGGTCAACGTCGCCTCGCGGGTGGAACCTCTTGCTGAAGCCGGGGGCATCTGCATAACGCGCCAGGTAGTGGACCAGGTGGAAGGGAAAGTGCAATGGAGGCTCAATTCTCTAGGAAAGCGTGAACTGAGGAATCTTCCCAATCCTATCGAGATATTCGCAGTCGAGACCGGGTCTGCCGAAACAAAGCAGGAAATTCGGCCTACCCCGCCACGGAGCCGTTTGGCGATTCTCCCCTTCAACAATCTGAGTCCGGACCCCAACGACAGATATTTCGCGGACGGAATCAC
>JAPCJM010000023.1 GCA_027886945.1 Nitrososphaerota archaeon | reverse complement strand
TGGGCCTGCGACTTTCAGAACTTTATTCGCACTTGCTGTATCCGCACGAGCTGCAGTGATAACACCCATTCTCAAAGATGAGTGTGTTCTCATGGCAGTCGGGGCAGCTCGCTCCCTGCGAGGTGGACTTGGCTTCTGTTGGGAACCCGGACTCCTTGACCACCTGGTTGAGGGTCAGGAGCTCCAGGGCCTTTGCTACGGCGTCGGGTATCGATTGAAGCTGCGTCCCCTCGTCCCAGGAGACGTACTTACCTTTGATTCCCTTCAGAGTGCTGATGACGCTCTGGATGTCCCCGCCGTGCTGCAGGTAGAGGCTAATCAGTCTCCCCAGGGCCTCCGCGTCGGCCTTTTCGTCTCCGCCCGACTTGCCCAACGTCACGAAGACCTCCTTCAGTTCCCCGTTCACCAGGTTCGCCGTGAGGTACAAGCCGCCCTGAGGGAGCCTGAGCTTGAGGGTCTTCCCTTCCATCAACCTCGGCCTTCCGAAGCTCGCCTTGGGAGCCTCGGTCTTCTTTGCCACTTTCTCGGTCTCCAGTATGCCTTCCCTGCTCCCTTCTCTGTAGACCGTGATGCCCTTGCACCCCATCCTCCAGGCCAGAAGGTAAATCCCTTCGACCTCTTCCGGGGTTATCTCCTCGGGGAGGTTTACTGTGCTGGATATCGCCGTGTCTATGTGTTTCTGGATTGTCGCCTGCATCTTCACCCGCATTTCCGGCTTGATCTGGTGAGAGGTGACGAAGTAGTTAGGGAGCTTTTCTTCGTCCCGGGCCCCCGTGGCCGTCATGTATTCCTTCACCAGCGGGTGGAAGACCTTGAACTCTCCCTCGCTGAGCGACTTGCTACGTCTTTTGTAGACCAGGGCGAAGACCGGTTCGACCCCGCTGCTGGTCCCTGCTAGTATCGACCCCGACCCTACCGGAGGGACGGTGGTGATGGCCGCGTTCCTGATACCCTGGGCCCTGATCTTCTCCTTCACCTTATCGTCCAGCCTAGCGATGAAGGGCTGCGCAAGGTGCTTCTCCGCGTCGAAGGCGGGGAAGCTCCCCTTCTCCTTCGCCAGGTCCGTCGAGTAGTCGTAGATCACGTTCTTGATCCTCTCAAAGAGATGGTCCACGAAGCCTATCGTCGAGTCATCGTCGTACTTCAGGCCCAGCTTGATCAGCATGTCCCCGAGGCCCGTGATCCCTACCCCTATCCTCCTGCTCCAGAGAGACGCGTCCTTCTGCTGCGGGAGCGGGTGCCTCTCGGCGTTGTAGTCGAGGACGTTGTCGAGGAAACGAACCCCGTACTGGGTCGCCCTCGTGAGTGAGTCCCAGTCGATGCTCGCTCTCTCTGTGAACGGGTCCTTCACGAATACGCTCAGGTTGACAGACCCGAGGCAGCAGCACCCGTAGCTCTCGAGAGTCTGTTCGCTGCAAGGATTGACCCCCTGGACCTCCATCCCGTTGTACTCCGTCGTCGAATCTCGCTTGATCGTGTCCCAGAAGAGGACCCCGGGCTCGGCCGACTGCCATGCTCCTTTGATCAAGGACTTCCACACGTCCTTGGCCCTTACGGTCCTGTTCACTTCGACCTTGTCGTTCTTGAAGTGAAGATAGAAGTCGCCGTCGCTCTCCACCGCCCTCATGAAATCGTCCGAGATCTTCACGGAGATGTTGGCGTAGTTGACCTTCCTCAGGTCCTTCTTCACGTTGACGAAGTCCATGATGTCCGGGTGGTCCACCCCGATGGTGATCATCAGCGCCCCCCTTCTTCCAGCCTGACCTATTGTCCCGGTCGTGGTGGACAGGAGTTCCATGAATGACACAGACCCCGAGCTGTATATCGCCGAGTTGTTGACGGGGGCCCCTCTCGGCCTGAGGACTGAGATGTCCGTCCCGACTCCTCCGCCGTAGCTGTATGTCCGCGCGGCTTCCTTGCACCAGTCGAATATGGCCTCGATGGAATCCTCCTTTATCTTGAAGAAGTAGCAGTTCAGGAGAGTGGACTTCCTCGACTGTCCGGCGCCGAAGAGTACCCTGCCTCCTGGGACGAAACGAGAGTCCTGGAGGAGCCAGTAGAACTTCGATGCCCACTCCTTGCGCTTCTCATCGTCCATCTCGGGCAAGGCGAGTTCCCTCGCCACCCTGCGCCACATTTCCTCGGGCACCTTCTCCATCTGCTTGCCATCGGCGTCTCTCAGCGCGTACTTCTCGTAGAAGACCCTGGCGCGCAGTTCATCTCCTCCGAACGCCGCAAGAGTCTCTGGGGGGAGCTTTACCTCTCCCTTGGTCTGTTCTCCGACATCCGGAGAGTCACGTGGTTGCTCAACTATTGACGTCATAACGTTAACCTCGACCCCATCGCGCGGGATATATATTTCACCCTTGGCTGATTCTAAGTTAACCTTCACGCGAGGAGTCGCGACCGGGGAGGCATAACATGAAGCGTTCAGCTGTGAACTCTTCTTGACAAGATGTTAGTGCGATTCGTTCGGACTACTCGGCTGTCGAATACTGCGACATGGCGACCGACTTGCATTTTGGACATCTTGCTGCGTTCTGTGGAAGCTTCGTGCCGCAATTCCTGCAGACAGAAATGGTCCGGTCCACTTTGAAGTACGAGAGTTTCGGGGTCGCATTCAGAATCATGTTGTAGATCCCTCTCACTTCCTCCGAGGACCCATCCAGAGTCATTGAAAGGCCGCCCTGAAGTCCGACCGAGAGCTTTGACATGTAATCCATCTTCTCTGGGTTCTCGAGGTCCGCAAGAACCAACCGTGGGGCCTGTGTATAGGCTCCTTTCTGGAGTGGCTGCAGGTTCGCCTTGCCGTATTTCTCCGCGTCAAGGGAGGCAAGCCTCATCGCCCCGTCCAATTCGAGCATCGCTACACCCAGCCTGTCAATCTTCGTGGACTTGTCGTCGGCAACCTGGCTGGCCGTCCCCACGATCTTCATCGCAAGCTCATATTTTGATGCGGCCGTGGGGTCTCTGATCAGGCTGGCAAGTGTCTCATCGAGCCCGACCATATTCATTATCAGGGGCATAGTGTCCGATGTGACGGCGTCCGACCCAGAAGCGAGGGACGGTAGGAGGCCTCGCTTCAAAGTCCTCTCAATGAGCCTCCTCCTCGTCGACAGGGCGTCTGAAGCGACCCCGATCAGAAGTGCGAGCTTGGCCCTGAAGTACGTCTCGTCCTGGTTCGAGTCGTAGGCCAGCCTCGGAAGATTCAGACTCAGGCCATGAAGGACGCTGATGTTGTCTGCTTGTGACTCCTGAGAGAGGACGTTGGCGTTCAGGCCGAGGAAGCTCCTCCTCTGGTCAGAGGAGAAGAAGGCTATCCTCCCGCCGCTGAAAATGATTGATGCGGCATCCTTCAGAGTCTTCGTCTCATCTACTCTATTCGGCTTCGCAAGCAAGAGCCTTACTTCGGGCCTCGGTGTCTCGGCGACGTAGCTTCTGTAAGCGCCCATGACGGCGTCCAATATTTTGTCCATGACGTCCCTTCCGACGTCGTCATGCCTGTAGGGGTTCAGGTCCAAGCTGATTGCTGGTCCCGGGGCACCGGCCACCGGAGAGCCTATCGTCTCGAAAAAGCGAAGCATCAGCGATTCCAGTTCCCTCTTCCCCCTGGATTTGCAGTAGGGGCCGATGTATTGCAGGAAGTTCCTGAAGGTCACCTCGTCCGTTGCCTCCCGCGTCAGCATGGACGCCATGTTCAGGACAATGCCCAAGGCACGCTCGGCGTTCTCCGGGCTCGGAATCTTGGACATGTTGGAGATTCTTCCTCTGGGATTGAGTCCGGCGCTCCTCATCGACAGAAGGTCCACGAATACGGTGTCGGGCATCAGTCCCCATGACCCTGCGTTGGTGATGTGGATGTCCCCCGATAGATGGGCGTCAGCTACGTCTCTCGGGAGCTGCTCGAGTAGGAGATATTCCGCGAACACCTGCTTACCCGTTTGGTGAATCAGAGATTCGACGTTGCCACCATCGTCCCCTGCCTTCCCGAGGAGCTGGGTCACGTCGAATATGGGCATCCCTAGCCTGGTCAGCTTGTGCCTGTACTCCTCCATGTTATGCTCGACCAGCAGGGCATTGACTATCTCACGTATCAGTGGGGCGGTGAGGTACTGGGTCTGGAACTTGTAGAGCCTCGATTCCGTCTCACTGGTTATCTTCTGAGCGAGCTCCACTGGCATCCCCGCCTCTTTCACGAGAGACTGCAGGATTTTGTTGGCGTTGAACTCCTCCATCGTCTGGTGGGAGGTCCTGACGTACAGTTTCCCGCTCTCGACCAAGGACTGCTCCTCGATTTGTCGGGTCAGATTGAGCACGAGCCTCCCCAGGT
>JAPCJM010000022.1 GCA_027886945.1 Nitrososphaerota archaeon | reverse complement strand
TCCGGTAGTCTTCCCTCTGCTCCCCCCTGAATCGCTTGTCCCAGACTATCGTGGGTACTGCCTCTCAAATGTCCCGCACACAATTTTCTCGATCTTAGGCCTCGACGACGGAGGGCGAAGCCTTCCTGGGGACGCACTCGGAGCCACGGAAACTTCGGGGACAGAGAATGTGGTGCTTCTCCTACTTGACGGCCTTGGATACCGCGAGTGGAAGAAACACGAAGAGGATGGATTCATCGGGACGATTTCGAGAAAAGGGCATGTCAGGCCTATCAGCACCGTCTTCCCAACAACCACGGCTGCCGCTCTCACTACCATCAGTACAGGCCTCACCCCCCAGGAGCACGGCCTCCCTGAATGGTACGTTTACATGAAAGAGATTGGCGAGGTCATCGTCACGCTCCCGTTTGCTCGGGCAGGGGAACCGGGCAGGGACACTCTGGTGGGGGCAATGGACCCGAGGTCGCTCTTCGACGGGCCAACGATCTTCGATCGCCTCAGGGCTGCCGGCGTGAGAAGCACCTCTCTGACCAACAGGGCTCTCGCCCATACTGCTTACTCTGAAGTCGCCAGGCACGGGAGCAAGGTTGAGCCGTACATCTCTGCTTCCGACCTTTCCGTGAACCTCAGGAAGCTCGTAGAGAGGGCCAAAGGCAAAAATCTATTCTATGTTTATTGGTCGTTCATCGACACAATTGAGCACAGCTATGGTCCGAACACCGACGTCGCTTCCCTCGAAGCTTCGCTAATTTCGCACGCACTGCAGGAAGGATTTCTCTCTAGGCTTGGCCATGAAGCAGCCAAGAGGACGCTCGTCCTGGTCACGGCGGACCACGGCCAGGTGAACGTCGACCCAAAGAAAACGCTCTACCTGAACCGTTTCGGAAAGCTCGTCAAGGCTCTTTCTACAAACTCTTCTGGGAAGAGAATTCCACCATGGGGGAGTGCCAGAGACTGTTTCATCAGCGTTGACGAGGCTCATCTTGACGAGGCGGAGGCTTATCTGTCCCGCAAGCTCGAAGGGGTCGCATCAGTCCTAAGGACCAAGGATGCAATCAAGTTGGGGCTCTTCGGAATCAACGAACCCACCCGCAAGTTCAGGAGGAGGGTTGGGAACCTTATGATTCTGCCCCACGGGACCAACACAGTTTGGTACAGGTATAGGAAGGGTGACTCACTCGACCTGAGAGGCCATCATGGTGGCCTGTCACCAGATGAGATGACCATCCCGCTGGCAGCGGCCAAGGTCTCGAGCCTACAGTGACATTTCAACCAAAGGGCTTTCTCACGAACGGATCCTAGGAACGAACGACGGGGTTGGCGAGAACCCCTATTCCCTCGACCTCCAGTTCTAGGACTCCGGGCTTGGGCGGCAGTACGAATTCCGTGGGGTCCATGGCTCCTAGGGTCCCCGGCGCCCATCCGACGCTCCCGCACGAGACGATGTCTCCAGGTTCCAAGGTCAGGAATCCCGAGACGTATGAGGCGATTTTCTCAGGGCTGAAGAGATATTCTGACGTCGACCCATCTTGAACCAACACGCCGTCGAATTTTGTCGTCATCCGCAGGTCAGACCATCCAGGATTCTCGTCTGCCGTCACTATCCAAGGTCCCAGGGGACAGAATGTATCGTGATTCTTAGAGCGGAACAACGGCCCTCTAAGAGTCGTCTTCCTGATTTCACCAGTTTTCTTATCCCTGCGAAATGCCTCGTAGGCATCATCGCGAGAATCAGAAGGCGCAGTGACGTCGTTGAGCACCGTGTATCCAAAGATTGATTCCCTCGCTTCTTTGATCGACGCCCGCGATATCTTTCTCCCCACCACGGCGGCAAGCTCAACCTCTGGTCTTATGCCGGTAAGAGGCGCACGGATTTCCTCTCCAGGGCCTATTATCGAGCTTGGAGCTTTCATGTCAATCCTTGGTCGGTCCAGGGAGATGTCTCCTCCGAGCATCCCCCGCGTGTTTACTATCGTAGCCAGAATCTTACCCGGCCTTTGGATCGGGGCGCTGAGAACGACCTGTTTCAGGTCGTAGCCACGACCTCGAACCTCCAAGCTGTCGATGTCTCCACCCGAGGTTATCATATCAATCATTGAAGTCCGCCTGGTGAGATCGAACACCCTCGAATCCCTGACCAGCCCTAACCTCATTCTTGTTCCCTCCTTGAGAACGCTAAATGTGCAAAGCTTCATTCTTGACGAAACGGACCGCCCAACCTTTTTTACCTTTGGCCGTGTCGGGAAAGAGCTGTGCTTGACCATCCGCTGGTCCCGGGCCCCACTTCGGCAGTCGAGAAGGGTCCATGGCATTACGGAGCTGATTACATTTCTGTTTACTTCAAGGGGACCCCCTCCCATCTTTCTGAACTTCTCCCTTCATTCTTTCGGGTTGACGACGGGGCGTGCCTTGCGTATGTATGCGAAATCATCTCTGTGGCCGAATCGGCCCCTGACCTGGCCTCATCGCGGCCCGACAGGACGATTTATCGAGAAGCGGCAGTAGGCGTGAAGTGCAGGGCCGGCGGAAGGCAAGGGATCTTCTATCCAGTGATGTGGGTAACCACGGAGTGGTCGTTGTTGAGGGGCATTTTGAACGGCTACCAAAAACGACTTGCGGACGACATCTCGCTGACGAAATTGCACCCTCTAAACCCCGGGCTCAAGCCAGTGTCCCCGGGAACGAGGTTCGGTGGGTTCTGTGTGAAGGGTTCCGAGAAGACGCTGTCGCTCAACGTCTCGGTGAAGACTCCTGGCCTCCCATCCGACCTCCCATCGTTCGGAGCGACCTTCGGCCTGAGGCGCTTCCCCCGAACCGATATGACTCAGGCTGAGGTTGACGAACCCGTAGAGATACTCAAATCGAACTCCAAGGTTTCCGACGTCTGGCTCGGCGAGGGTACTTTGGAGACAGTCCTTGACCTGGGTGATATCGAATCCACCTCTGGCGCGATATACAGAAGCGGGTTCACCATCTCCGGATCCAAGGCCTTGCGGCCATAACACCCTTATTATCGGCCGAGAAGCTCCTCGATTAGCTTGCAGACGAAGTCCGAAGTCAGAACATATGGTAACTACATCGGAGGAAAGTGGTTAGAATCAACCGGAGGGACCATCGAAAGCAGAAACCCCGCCACTGGAGACCTCGTCTCTAGAGCGGCGCGTTCCACCCCAGACGACGTCGCCCATGCTGTGGAGGAGGCGCGAAAAGCCTTCGATTCCGGGTCCTGGAGCTCGAAGCGACCGTCCGAGCGAGGGAAGGTTCTGCGCGAAATTTCAGACCTGGTAAGGAAGGAGCTAGAGACCCTCTCATTGCTCCTTACCTTGGAGAACGGCAAACCACTCGCGGACGCCAAAGGCGAGCTTCTGAACGCGGCAAATGTCCTGGAATACTATGCTTCTGCGGCGAGGCACATCGTCGGGAAGATCCCGAGGTACAACGAGGCTGACGTAAGCCTCGTCGTCCATGAACCGGTGGGTGTCTGCGGCCTAATCGTTCCTTGGAACTCCCCGATTTCTCTGCTCTCCTGGAAGCTCGGCCCGGCCTTGGCGGCGGGGTGCACAGTCGTGATCAAGCCGGCAGGATACACATCGGGAGTTTCAATGGAGTTTGTCAAACTTCTCACCGCAGTCGAGGGACTCCCGGCAGGGGCATTGAATGCTGTAACCGGGCCAGGAGAAACGGTCGGCTCAGAGCTCGTAAGGAATTCGAAGGTGGACAAGGTCTCGTTCACAGGATCAACTGAGACTGGGAAAAAGATCATGGAAATGGCTTCTTCCAACCTCAAGAAGATCAACCTCGAATGTGGAGGCAAGTCGGCAGGCATAGTCTTCGACGACGCGAACATGGACGCAGCCGTCCCCGGAGCCGTCTGGTCGATTTTTAGGAGCGCAGGGCAGTCGTGCAACGCCGGGTCAAGACTCCTCGTCCAGGACACGGTCTACGACTCCTTCATGCGAAGCTTCAAGAAGGCAGCTTCGTCCATCAAGATTGGCAACGGACTCGACCCGGCGGTGGAGATGGGTCCTCTTGTCTCCGACTCCCAGCTGAACAGAGTGATGGACTACATCAAGTCGGGGCAAGACGATGGGGCCCGGCTAACCCTGGGAGGGAAGAGGTTGGTCGAAGGGGACTACGCCAAAGGATATTTTGTGCAACCCACCGTCTTCGAAGGGGTCGGGAGAGAGATGAGGATTTTCCAGGAGGAGATTTTCGGCCCCGTCCTCTGCGTGCTTCCATTTGGAGATGAGGAGGACGCCATCTCGATCGCCAACGACACCAAGTTTGGACTGGCGGGTGATTTGTGGTCCCGAAGTCTTCCGAGAATCATGAAGGTCTCCCAGGGGATACGGACCGGGACGGTATGGGTCAACAGGCACTTGAACCCGGGGCCCGAGGTCCCCTTCGGAGGCTAC
>JAPCJM010000021.1 GCA_027886945.1 Nitrososphaerota archaeon | reverse complement strand
TTGATAGCCATTTGGTGAAGGCGGGGTCTTTCCTAATGGTTGCATATTCGGGTATCTTCCCTTGGTATTGGTAGGTGGAGGACGCAGTTCTTCTTGTTCGTGTTGGTTTGTGCCTCGTCTGCTTCGTTTTCTGGGTCCTGTTTCCTGTTGGGACGCTATACGGATTACGTTCATTAAGCGCATTTCATGGAGCCCAAACCAAGCATGTCCAACGTCAACCAGGAAGGAATGACCGCGAAAAAGTCGCAAGACTTCGACTCCTGGTATACGCAGGTCATCCTGAAGGCCGAGATCGCCGACTACAGCCCTGTCTCCGGGTGCATGGTCTTCAGGCCCTCGGGTTACGCAATCTGGGAGAACATCCAGAGGATGACAGACGCGGAGTTCAAGAAAGTGGGGATCAGCAACACCTACTTTCCAATCTTCATCCCAGAGAGACTTCTGAAGAAGGAGGCAGAGCACGTCAAGGGCTTCGCCCCCGAGGTCGCATGGGTCACGGAGGCCGGCAGCTCGAAGCTGGATGAAAGGCTCGCCATACGGCCAACCTCGGAGACATTGATGTACGACGTGGCTTCACGTTGGATAAGGTCTTGGCGCGACCTACCCCTTAGGCTGAACCAATGGAACAATGTCGTGAGATGGGAGTTCAAGCATCCCACTCCCTTCCTCCGATCCAGAGAGTTCCTATGGAACGAAGGGCATACAATGTACGCAACAAGGGAAGAAGCCGACGCCGAGAGGGACGAGATCCTCGGCATTTACAGGCAAATCACCGAGGAGTGTATGGCCCTGCCTGGCTACATGGGGAAGAAGACCCCCTCAGAGACCTTCGCCGGAGCCGAGGCCACGTACAGCATCGAGCACCTCCTCCCCGACGGCAAGGCGATACAGGGCCCAGACTGGCACTCTGACGGCCAGAACTTTTCCAAGGCCTTCGACATGGTCTTCGTCGACCGCGAAGGCAACAAACAGTTCGTTTGGCAGAACACGTGGGCAATCTCCACAAGGGAGATAGGTGTCATGCTAGCGGTCCACAGCGACGACAAGGGGGCTGTGGTCCCTCCAAAACTAGCTGCTGTCCAGGTGGTCTTGGTCCCCATCCTCAACGACGAGAACAAGGTGGCCGTCCTGGGCGGAGCGAAAAAACTCATGGACAAGCTCAAGGAGTTTAGGGCGAGGCTCGACGACAGAGATCATCTGACTCCAGGACGCAAGTTCAACGAATGGGAGCTCAAAGGGATCCCTCTGAGGGTAGAATTCGGGCCCAGGGATATGAAGGACCATCAGGCCGTCCTGGTGAGGCGAGACACAGGGGGTAAGAGGACCGTCAAAGTTGATGACCTTGGCGTCGAGGTAGGCAAAGAACTGGAAGCCATTCAGGAAAACCTCCTGCGCAACGCCTCAGAGGCATTGTCAAAGAACACACACGAAGCTGATTCCCTCCCTGAGCTGAAGAAGATAATGGCAGAGAAGGGAGGAATCGTAAGGATTCACTGGTGCGGAAAAGAGGAATGCGAATCCAAGTTGAAAGAAGAAGCCGGAGGGAAGATACTCAACATTCCGATTGACCAGAAACCTTCCAACGCCAAATGCTTGGTCTGCGGGTCCGAAGCCAAATTCCTCGTGAACTTCGGGAAGTCCTACTAGCGGAGGCGAGGTCCCGGAGATGCCTCTCGAAGCTCCGGGTGCCCTCGTGGTCCTGGGCGCCATAAATTGGGACACCACCGTATTCGTTAGAAAGTTTGCTGGACCCGGGGAGGAAGTCCCCGTCAATTCCGTTGAGGAGTCACCCGGCGGGAAGGGGGCCAATGCCGCGGTGGCAGCTGCAAGGATCCTCGGGCCGGACAATGTGGCCATCATCGGAGCCCTCGGAGATGACGCGACAAGTGTCAGCCTCCGTCGGAGCCTGAGGTCCGAGGGTGTCACAGATACTGGCGTCGCCATCCTTCGGCGGACGCCCTCGGGGAGGGCCTACATTGTGGTCGACGGACATGGGGGGAAAGTCATCCACACACTCTTCGGAGCAAATGAAAAATTGAAACCTGACCATCTTCAATCGTCGGGCGCGAAGAAGGCCCTATCATCTGCTCGGACGGTACTCGCCATGGACGTCCCGATCCCGGTTGCTCTCGCAGCTGCGAGGAGAGCAAAGGAGGTTGGGGCCTCTGTGGTTTACAGCCCAGGAGTTCGCAGCTCCCTCGGTCTGAAGGCGCTCGAAGAAGTGCTTAGGCTGGCAGACGTGCTTGTCATCGACAGAAGTGAACTGTCCAATCTGTCAGGGCCTCGAGACCCCGCCGGAGCGGCCTCGAATTTGCACCTCATGTTCCCCGGGCTGACAGTCGTCGCCACCCTCGGTCCTCTCGGATGCGTTGTCGTATTGCACGGAAACCGGTCGGTCCTCCCCGGTGTTGACCTGGCAGACCTGGGACTGAAGGCAGTCAACAGCACTGGTTCCGGTGACGCATTCCTTGGTGCGTTCACGAGTTACAGGATGCTCGGGCGACCGTACCTGGAGGCTGCGCAGCTGGGGAACTTGGCTGGGGCCCTAAAGGCGACTAGATCCGAGACAAGGGGGAGTCCAAGTAGGGTCGAGCTCGAGAGGACGATGGAGGCCCTCAGAAGGGTCAAACAGCCGCGACAGGGCTTGCCGTCGAAAAGAGCTTCATCGCGCTATCGTCGACGCTCATAGGCAAGTCAATCTTGGCCAGGGCGATCATGTGCAAGGAGAGCGAAGACGCCGCGATTCCGAAGCAGGCGCTCCTTAGGAAATCTCTCGTTTTCAGGTACCAGGAAATCGTCGCTCCTCCAAGGATGTCCCCTGCCCCGGTGGTGTCGATTACTGGAGTACGAGGGACCTGGACCTGATAGATCCTTGAGCCGTCGAGCACAAAACAGCTCTCTGCCCCCTGGGTCACTATTCCTTTCCTCAACCCGATCGAAGCTATCTTCTGAAGGGCCTCGGTTGGGTCAGCCTTTCCCGTCAGCATCTCGGCCTCGACTCTGTCCATCTTGACAGCGTCGACCTTGGTCAGGATTCCCTTGTCCTGAGGTGGTGCGTGAGTCACCTTCCCTTCATGGTCGAAGCTCCGGACGAAGCCCTGAGGGTCCAGGAACGTGAAGTCGCTGCGGGCCGATATCTCGGCCAGCAGAGAAGAGGAAATCTCCCCCGCGAGGGGGCTGACCAATGAACCATCGAATCTGGTATCGGGAGGGATCTGAGATGCCGACAGGTCCTCACACCTGCTTACGAGGGTGAGTGACCTGTTCCCCGCGCTGTCTGAAATCGTGAACCTCGTCGTCGGTTTCGTGAGACTCCTGTCAATCGCCCGAAGGGCGATGCCGTTTCTCGCCAGCCATACCGCCTGCTCATCCGGGAAATCGTTCCCCACCTTCGTGAGAGGAGTCACGTCGTGCCCGAACCTTGCGCAGACGAGGCCCGCATAGGCAGGAGGTCCTCCCACTGAAGTAATCTGGCGAATGGGGAGTTTTATCGAATCGATGGTGAGGAATCCTCCGACCAGAATCTTCAACGGCCACCCGACCCCGCAATCGGAACTTAAAATCCGTTCAGCAACCGGAGTTAACGCGTTCGTCGCAAACATCGAGGACGAGTTATATAGAACAGACCGGAGGCACCGCTCGGGCAAATCTATTTGCTCTTGAAAAACAGAAATGCAGTCAGCACAACTGTTATCGCAATTGTCATCATAGTCCTCGTCGTCGTCGCCGGAGGCTCGTACTACTACATCACACAGGTGGCCGCCGGACCCCAGAAAACCATAGGCGTGGTCTTCGACGTGGGAGGCAGGGGAGACCTCAGCTTCAACGACATGGCCGCGCTGGGCGCCGACAACGTGGCGACTCAGCAACTTGGCTGTGCAACGTCGAACCCGGCACCGTGTGAGCAGTTCCTGACGAGTTCGAACTCCAACGATTACGTGACCAACCTCCAGAAGCTCGCTTCTGAGACAAACCCACCAGTCCTGATTGTGGCTGTAGGCTTTCTGATGACTGACGCAGTCAACCAGACATCCAAACAGTACCCCAACCAGAACTTCGCAATAATCGACGGCTTCGTCCCCGGACTCCCGAACGTCCTGAGCATCCAATTCAGGACTGACCAGGGAGCTGCTGTCGCCGGAGCTCTTGCTGCCTATGCCACGAGCTGTTACGGCGGTTCGAAGGTCGGGCTAGTTCTAGGCATCGAGATCCCGGTACTCTGGACCTTCGAGGTCGGGTACAAATGGGGAGTAAGCTGGGCGTACAACTATTCGCAGAGCCACGGCACTGCCATCTACGTTGGCGCGCCTGGGACCAAACCGGTGGTCTACCAGTACACAGGTTCGTTCAGCGACCCTGCGAAGGGTGAGGCAGCTGCAACGGCCCAATTCAACCAGGGAGCTGTAGTCTCCTACAACGTCGCAGGCTCGACAGGGAACGGGATATTCACAGCGGCCCAGAAGCTTGCGCCATC
>JAPCJM010000020.1 GCA_027886945.1 Nitrososphaerota archaeon | reverse complement strand
GCTGTTGAATGTCGGACAGATGGTGCTCGCATTTCTGATACTCGTATACCAGAATCTTCTCCCTCTGAACCCCCAGGGCTTTCCCGGGCTTAGCTTGGACCTCGCACTAAACACAGTAGTGTCCTTCGCGACGAACACCAATCTCCAACATTACAACGGGGAGGCGACCCTTTCCTATTTCTCCCAGATAGGGGCCATCCAGTTTCTTCAGTTCACGTCTGCCGCCACGGGAATCTGCGCGATGGTCGCGCTGGTAAGGGGATTCAGGACAGGCTCGACCAACCTCGGCAATTTCTACGTCGACTTCATCCGCTCGCTGACTCGAATTCTCCTCCCCCTCTGCTTTGTAGCAGCGTTGGTCTTCGTCGCCCTCGGCGTCCCCCAGTCCCTCGGAGGGTACATCCCAGTAAAGACAGTCGAAGGGTCGGCCCAGACAATTCTCGTCGGCCCCGTCGCTTCTTTGGTTTCAATCATGCAGCTCGGCACCAACGGCGGCGGATACTACGGCGCAAACTCCGCATATCCCTTCCAGAACCCGAATCCAGCCACCGACGTCCTCGAAATCTACCTCATGCTACTTCTTCCCACTGCTCTTGTGTTCGTCTTTGGAGAGCTTCTCGGCAAGAAAAGAGAGACCCGCCCGATACTGATTGGCACCTACGGACTTTTCGCCCTCGACCTTGCCATAGCCTTCATCCCCCCGCTCCCAATAGTGGGACCCGGGCTCGAAACGAGGTTTGGGGGTTTCTTCTCTACCTTCTGGACTGTCGTCACGACCGCTGTCACCACCGGCTCAGTGAATTCTTCACTCGCCGGGATGCACCCTCTCGCAATCCTGTCCGCCTTCATGGGGATGATCATCCAGGCAACACCCGGCGGAAAGGGGGTCGGTGTGATGTACATGGTCATGTACATCGTCATTACTGTTTTCATCGTCGGGTTGATGACAGGACGGACTCCCGAATACCTGGGGATCAAGATAACCGCGAGAGACGTCAAGCTCGTAATGGTCGCCTTCCTGATTCACCCGATGATCATCCTGGTCCCCACCGTGCTCGCCTACGCCACTCATGCGGTCGACGCGGTCCCCGGCCTGACATCCCTCCCCATATCGGTCGGCTTCACGCAGGTCTTTTACGAATTCACGACGGCCGCCGCCAATAACGGTTCAGACTTTCTGGGCGCATCTGCAAACACACCCTTCTTCAACGTGACGACCGCGATTGTCATCCTCATGGGACGCTACGGCCCGATTGCAGTCCTCCTGGCCTTGGCAGGTTCCATGGTAGGAAGGAAGAGGAGCACCGAGCACAGCCTGAAGACTGACAGCAACACCTTCTCCGTGGTTCTCGTCGGAAGCATACTCCTGCTGGTTGTTCTAACTTTCTTCCCCTTCCTCATACTTGGGCCGGTCCTCACTTATTTCCAAGGCATGGTGAACTTCTTTGGCTAGGCAGACACTCGGCTCGGGGAGAATCCTCGGGAGAGCGCGACTCCCTAGACGGCCTTCGCTGATCACAAGGAAGACACTACTCGATTCGGTCCTTCGCCTCAACCCGATTTCTCTAGTTGCGAACCCGGTCATGCTCATCGTTGAGTTGACATTCTTCATTGTCACGGCCATGGCCGTCGACCCTTCGGCCTTCGTCCCGGTGGCGAGCGTTTCTGAACGGGGCTTCTATGTAGAGGTGGCAGCCATACTTCTGATAACAGTGTGGTTCAGTACGCTCTCAGATTCCTTGGCAGAACAGCAGGCAAAGAACACGGCAAACAGCCTTCGCCAGCTGGAGAGCGAGGTCCCCAGCAAGAAGGTGGTAACAGAAGGCTGGGAAAGGCAAATCGTCCAGGTCCGCTCCAACGAATTACAGAAAGGCGACCTGGTGCTCCTCGAGAAGAACGACGTAGTTCCGGTAGACGCCGAGGTTTTAGAAGGAATTGCGATGGTGGACGAATCCCTCGTCACTGGCGAATCGCAGCCAGTCCGGAAGGCCCCCGGGGACAGCCTGATCGGGGGCTCCAAAGTCGTCACGGACACCCTGACCGCCCGCGTGGCCGTCAACTTCGGCGAAAGCTACGTGGACCAGATGGTCAAGATGGTCGAAGCCTCGAAGCGACCGAAGACTCCCAACGAAGTAGCCATCACCACGGTGCTGTTCGGCCTATCTGCGATCTTCACGATACTCGTCGCTGCCATGCTAGGACTTTCAGCAACTCTCGGCCTTGGGGCCGACCTCTCGGTGCTCATCGCGCTCTATGTCTGCCTGCTCCCTACGACCATCGGCGCCCTCCTCCCGGCAATCGGCCTTTCAGGTATAACCCGGCTCTACGAGAGGAAAGTCGTCGCCAAGTCCGGGAAAGCCATCGAGACCGCCGGGGACACCGACGTGATCCTTCTCGACAAAACGGGGACAATCACCGTCGGAAACAGGCAGGCAGTCGATTTCATCCCGCTCGAAGGCCACACGGACAGAGAAGTGGGGGAGGCAGCGTTCCTCTCGTCTTGGTTCGACGACACCCCAGAGGGGCGGAGCGTGATAAGGCTAGCATACGACAAGGGCTACGTACCAAGAGAGCTCAACGCCCTCACCCTTTCCGAGGTCTACGAATTCTCCGCGAACACGCGAACCAGCGGAGTCAAACTCTTCCATGGATCTACTTTCACGCTGCCAAAGGGAGGGCATTCGAGAATAAGGAGGAAGTTCTTCCACGAAGAGGCCGGTGAACGAGGGATGCACTTGTCTGAAGAGGAATCTGAGATTCTGAAGGGAGCACCCGACTCTCTGCTCAAGGCCGGGTTCACTGCCCCGGTCAATTTCTCCAACCTCGTTGAGGAGATCTCTTCCCGCGGTGACACGCCGATGGGGGTGGCCAGGGACCACCAGGTAATCGGGTTGATCCGGCTCAAGGACATCCTCAAGGCGGGAACGAAAGAGAAGATTGAGGCCGTAAAGGCGATGGGCATCAGGCCCGTCATGATCACAGGCGACCAACCTCTGACCGCGAAGAGCATCGCCCAGGAGGTAGGAATCGAAGAGTATGTCCCCCAGGCAAAGCCCGAAGACAAGTACGGCATCGTCCTCAAGGAACAGGCCCAGTCTCGAGTCGTCTCAATGATCGGGGATGGCACCAACGATGCTCCTGCCCTCGCCGTCGCCGACGTAGGCCTAGCCATGAACTCCGGGACCGAGGCAGCGAAGGAGGCCGCAAACATGGTGGACCTCGAATCGAACCCTGCGAAGATAATCGACGTAGTTCTCCTGGGGAAACAGTTGCTCATGACCAGGGGGGCCGTGACGGCCTTTAGCATCTCGAATGACGTCGCCAAGTACTTCGCCATCCTACCTGTCGTTTTTGCCACGACCTTCCCTGCCCTACAAGCGCTCAACATATTGGGCCTTGGTTTGAACAGTGCTGTCCTTTCGGCCCTGATCTTCAACGCCGTGATCATCCCGCTCTTGATTCCTCTCGCTATGAAGGGTGTCGCATTCAAACCATCTGACACCATGACTCTGTTCCTCAAGTACGTCCTTGTCTACGGAGTCGGTGGTGTCATCGTTCCGTTCGTGGGCATCAAGCTCATCGACCTTCTGATAGGAGCTCTCTAGGGAAAACAAAATGACAGATCAAAGCGAACACAGGCAGGGGTACAGGCCAGTGGTCATCCTCTCCATCCTCTCGCTACTTATCTGCGGTTTCGTCTTTCCGCTCATTGTGACGGGCATATCACAGCTTGCTCTTCCATCTCAGGCAAACGGGAGCCTTGAGCAGCTGGCGGGAAGAAATGTCGGCTCCTACTACATAGACAACGGCTTCACTCTTCCCATATTCTTCCACGCGAGGAACGAGAGCAACCCGCTTGTTGCCTCCGCCTCCGGAGTCGACCCGGACATAACTCTCCAAGACGCTCTGTCGCAGATCAGTAGGGTTCACTCAGCTACAGGGATTCCGAGCGGGGACCTAGTCGCCATGGTCAAATCCCATCAGCAACAAACTTTGTGGGTGTTCGGCGACCCCTACGTCAATGTGCTCGCGCTCAACCTTGCGCTGATCAACTCCTACCCTTCCGTGTACTCGAGCTACCGCTGAAAATCGGCCGCTTGATCTCTATTTCTTGGTCTTTCGGGCCTTATCCGCTTCCTTCCTAAGCTTCTTCTCTCGCTCTTGGCGCCTTTGGGTGTCGTATTCCCCAAGGGGTCCTTCGTGTTCGGCGTAGCCGTGGTACATTTCAAAAGTTCTCTTCACAATCTCCTCTGCCTCTTCGTTTCTCTTGGCAAACCTGACCGAAATGTTCCTCCTGTCGAGCACCGTCCACTCGAAGCCTTTGTGCTTCTTCAACTCCTCGACCGCTTGCTCCATGCCGTACTCGTTACCGAAAAGACCCCGAATCTCCCACATTTCTTTCTCCCTTCTTCGCCTCACCGGGGCCGTTAAAATACGTCCCTAACGCGAAGCAAGCTGGGCCCTGAGCGCTTCTGTCGAGTCAGCCGGGAGCTTGCACGCGAAGTTCTGACAAACAAAAGCCCTGGCCTTGCGCCCTGGGGCTCTATCCTCGAGGAGCCCGCTGATCTTTGATAGCTCGTCGTAAGTCGCCGCGGTAGCGACAAGCAAGACCTTGTCCGGGACGAACTCCCTGAATATTTCCGACTTCATCTCTCCTGCTCCACCCTCGCTGGGCGCTGTCACTACAATTTCTCTGACGCCGTTTAGCAGGAGGTCCAACGCGACCAACATGACCGCGTGGGCCGAGGGTTGGCGGTCGATATCTTTGGCAGCCCATTTCAAGATCCTCTCAGCTATCAGTTTGTGCTCTTCTTCCCCCGTAAGTTCGGAGAGCCTGATCAGGTTCAAAGCCGCCACCGAGTTCCCCGACGGTGTGGGCCCGTCGTAGCCTTCCTTGATCGCGACG
>JAPCJM010000002.1 GCA_027886945.1 Nitrososphaerota archaeon | reverse complement strand
GCGAAGATCGCTAGAAGAGAAGCTGATACCGCGATGGTAGCCAGAACGCATGGCAGACCGGCGGTCCCCACCACCTTCGGCAAGGAGATGGCAGTCTTCGCAGTTAGAGTCGCCGAACGGGTCTCAGTCCTGCGCAAGCTCCGCCCTATGGCCAAATTCACGGGAGCGGTTGGGACCTACGCATCATTCTCTCTCCTCGGAGCCAGAGACTGGCCCGAGGAGCTTTCGCGGTTCGTGGCTGGCCTCGGAGTCGAACCCGCGACATATTCCACTCAGGTGGTTCCCGGAGAGCGACTCTCCGACATCCTGCACCACGTAGTCAATGTCAACCAACTTGTGCTCTCCCTCTCTCGGGATCTCTGGCTCTACCAGGCGCTCGACCTAGTCCACTTCTTGCGCCCGGGCAAGGTGAGCTCTTCGACGATGCCGCAGAAGGTCAACCCGGTCGACCTTGAGAACGCCGAAGGACAGGTGGAGGTCTCCAATTCTTTGCTTATACTTTTGGCATACCGCCTCGAGGTGACGCGCCTTCAGCGCGACCTCTCTGACTCGGTGGTCCGGAGGATGCTAGGCCAGGCCCTGGCGCACTCGCTGGTCGCCACCTCGAGGCTCAAGTCGTCTCTCTTATCCATGAAGGTAGAAAGGCCGGCGATGGCCCGAGACCTCAAAGCACATCCCGAAGTCTACGCGGAGCGGGAACAGGTTTCGCTTAGGCTCAGCGGGGACGAACGGGGGTACGAGAAAGTCAAGGCTGCCATTGAGCGCGGAAATTTCTCCCCTGCTGGAAAAAGAGGGGACTCCTATCTGGGCGTGGCGCCCGTCCTCGCCAGACGATGTCCTTCGGTCGTCAGGCGATTGTTGACCGCCTAGTTCCTGAACACCCAGCCGAGGTCGGGTGGGGAGCTCCTTCTATCCACCTTCTCATTGAGTGCGTGGGCCACTAGGGGTAGCGCAAGCGTGATGTCCGCATAGAGTGTCGCCTTCTTCGCCCCTGACGAAATCTTTCCCCAGCTTATCGCCTCTTCCAGGGTGCACCCCGAAAGGCCGCCCCACTGGGGACTGTCCGCTGTGATCTGGATGGCGAACTCGTGGGGAGTTTCTTCCTTACCCCCTTTGGCGAGCGACTTTATGATGGTCGAAAGCTGTATGGTGTCCTTGGGGACCCCTCCTCCGAGATACACGACCCCCGTCCTTTTTGTCTTCTCTGCGATCTGCGCCAGCTCCTCCATATCTTTCGTCTGGTCTAGCCTGATCAGCCTCCCCTTCTGTCTCCTTAGAAGGCTCAGCGCCACGCCATAGCCGCTGTCTATCAGCCCGGGGGAGTAGATGGGGACCCCTGCTTTGTAGGCGGCCGCAACTATGCTCGCGATTCCTTTCTTCGAAAGGAACTCCCCGAACCTGTGGAGGAACTCCCGTGTCGAGTAGACATCCCGTTCATCGAGAGTCGCCGCAAACTTGTATATCGTGTTCTCCAATTTTCGATACTGCATTTCGTCAGCATAGACGTCGTAGAACCTGTCGACCTTGAGTCTCAGTAGTTCCTCGTCGTCTGCCAGCCAGGTCCCCTGATAATAGTGATATCCCAGCGCCTCGAGAATATCTTCAGAAATGTTTGCCCCTGTGCTCACGATGACATCGACATATCTCTTCTCCACGAGCCACCGAATGATCTTCCATTGCCCGGTCGTGCTAAGGGAGCCCGCCAGGCCGAGAAATATGGTGAGGTCCTTCTGCCTTGCCATGTCGGCCCATATTTTCGCCACCTCCCCGAGCTTCTTTCCCTGGAACCCCGTCTGAGACATCTCATCCAGCAGGAGAGAGACGCTCTTCTTGCCGACCTCGATGGTCGCCACTGGCTTCGAAAGTATTTCCTTCTTAGATACCACGCCTTGGCTTCTGGTTGGTTCACTTAATTATCTTGTGAGCGGGTTTTCTCCCACCCATCCCAGAGAAGCATTCATCGCTCAAATCTTTTACTTGACGGTTACGGACTTCGCGAGGTTTCGAGGATAGTCGGGGTCGTTGCGTTTCGCAACTGCCATATGGTATGCAAGGAGTTGGAGGGGTATCGCCTCGACGATCGGGGTAAACTTCGCCTGGACCTTGGGGAGTCGGACATAATGCTTGTACACGCTGTCCTCGACGTCGGAGACACCAATCACATCTGCTCCTCTGGCCTTCAGTTCCTCCGCGCTCGACAACGAGTCCTCGTGGGCGTCTCCGCTGGGGTTCAAGACGACCACTGGGGTCCCCTTCTCTATGAGGGCTAGGGTCCCATGTTTGAGTTCGCTCGCCGGCATCCCTTCCGCGTGGATGTAAGAGAGCTCCTTTAGCTTGAGTGCGCCTTCCAACGCCACGGGGCTCTCGTATCCCCGGGCAACGAAATAGAAGTCTGGCCTATCCTTGTATTCGTGCACAAGGTCGCGGATCTGCTCGTCGCACTTCAGGGCCTCTGCTACTGCCTCGGAGAGTTCCTTTATTCCGTTCGAACGTTTCTTTCCAATAACCGCGTCCACCACCATGCTAGCCACGACGACCTGGGCGGTGAAGCTCTTCGTGGCGGCGACCCCGACCTCGGGCCCGCAGTTCAGCAGGAGGACTCCATCGCTCTCTCGCGCCAGGGTAGAGCCAGCCGCGTTGACAATGGAGTAAACCTTCGCTCCTCTACTCTTCGCCCCCTTTACGGCCTCCAAAACATCAGCCGTTTCCCCGCTTTGAGAGAGAGCCACCACAACTGAGCCTTTCTTCAGGAATCCTGCGTGCTCCTTCAGCTCTCCCGCGACAACCGTGTCCGCCCTGAGGTTCGCCTCCTTGTTCAGCCGGAATTTCATCAGGAGCCCTGCGTGGTACGAAGTCCCGGATGCCGTAATGTAGAGGGACTTGGCCCTCCTAATCGCCCTGGCGAATTCTTCCACTTTCCCCGGCTCTTGAACGGAGGCAGTGACGACGGTCCGCGGCTGCTCATTGATCTCCTTCAACGTGTAATGTGCGAAATCACTCTTGGAGAGATCTGAAAGCTCCCACGCAACCTGGGTTGGCTTTCGCTTGACTTCTTTCCCCCCAGGCCCTATGATCTTGACACTCTCCTTGCTTATTTCCACGACCTCGAAATTGTCCAAAAATATCGTCCTGTCCGTGTGCCCGATGAAGGCGAGCACGTCGCTGGCAATGAACATCTTGCCGTCCCCCACACCGACGATGAGCGGAGCGTCCTTCCTCGCCCCGACGATGACGTCGGGTCTGTCCCGAAACATAAGTGCGATCGCATACTGTCCCCTGAGTCTCTTTATCGCTGCGACTGTAGCCTTGATTGGATTCTTCAGCCGCTTGTACTCATCCTCGACAAGATGAGCAATCACCTCGGTGTCAGTCTCGCTCCGAAACCTGTGCCCCTTGGCGATGAGCGATTTCTTCAGCGGGACATAGTTCTCGATTATGCCGTTGTGGATGACCGCCACGAGCTCCTTGCATGACGCGTGGGGATGCGCGTTCTTGACTGTGACCCCGCCGTGCGTGGCCCACCTGGTGTGGGCCATCCCGATGTTCCCTTTGAGCTTAGATAATTCATGCTCTTCTTCGATTTCGTTCACTCTCCCAACCCCTTTCCGAATGGTCAATGACACGCCGTTGATCGTTGCCATCCCCGCTGAGTCATACCCTCTGTACTCAACTCTCCTCAGACCTTCGAGGAGGATGCCGGCCACCGGCTCATCAGCCACGCATCCTACAATCCCGCACATCTCGCAGAACCTCCTCCCGTACCCTCTTTAAGTCCCATACAACATTCTACCATACCCTGCATATCCGTCTTGGCATGGTCCGAGCGCCGGAGCGGCCTCGACACCCAGCACCATGCAAAACCGTTTAGTAGTGGTATTGCCGTGTACCGTCAAGTGCCCAAAGAGAAGATCTTGTTCGACCCGAAGTCGGAAGCAGGTCTCGCCAAGCGAGTCCTAGTCTCTGACAAACCGGACGCCTTCATGCCAGCATCCGGGAAGGTAGGCCAGAAGGTCCTTACCCTTCTCTCTTCGGGCCCCAAGTATCCCGCGGAGATGGCCCGGACACTGAACATCCACCACCAGACTATCTATTACCACATAGGAAGACTCGAGAAGGCCGGCCTAATCTTCCGTGTGCGGAGCGAGCACATACGGGGAGGAGAAGCCAATCTCTTCGCCCTAGCTTCAGACGGTTACGCTGTTGAGTTTCCCGTCAGAGGAGAAGAGATGCCAACGCTTAGGTCCTCGAGCCGTTCAAAGGCCCTCGGGCGTTTCTTCAAGGAGTTCTTCGAAAAGGGAGAGTTCGACGGATGGGTTGTGGTCGGTTCCCCTCTTCAGCACGGCGAGGCCGGAACCCAGGCCAGGGACGGACACTATGCGGTCCAGCTGGGCTTCGCCCTCGGCCAATTCGTGAACCTTCCCTCGAGGTTTCCAGTAAAGCTCGACGTCGACCTAAGAGCGGAGAAACTCCTAGCATCTAACCTGATAGTCGTCGGCGGTCCGAGGACGAACGTCATAGCTGAGGAGCTGAACCCTCATCTGAAGATCAGATTCAGCCAAAGCGGGTTCTGGGGTTCGGTCGTAGACGTGACTGGGAAGTCCTATGCCTCAGAGCTCGACTGCATCGTGGAGAAGGCACGCAATCCCTGGGACCCCCAGAAGACTTGCATAATCGTTGCCGGGCTTACGGGAGCAGGCACGAAGGCCGCGATAATCGGGATCTGCAACTTCGCGGAGGTCCTTTTCCAGAAGTACAGAACAGGGGACTACGCGGCTCTCCTAAGAGGGGTCGACCGAGACGGGGACGGCAAGGTCGACTCTGTTGATGTGCTAAGGCAGTATTGAGGTTCTAAGCCCTTCTTCCTCGGCGTCCGCCCTTCTTCCTTGTTGTGTCATGGGGTATTGGGGTTGCGTCCTCTATCCTCCCGATCTTGAAGCCCGCCCTGGCAATGGCGCGTATCGCAGCCTGCGCTCCTGGCCCCGGCGTCCTCGGCCCAGTGCCACCAACTGCCCTGACTTTGATGTGTACTGCGGTTATCCCCTTCGATTTTGCAACGTCAGAAGCAGCCGAAGCGCTCCTCATAGCGGCGTACGGGGAAGATTCGAATCTATCAGCCTTGACGTGCCGTCCCCCCGAGGAGAATGATATCGTCTCCGCACCGGTCAGGTCAGTGATGTGTACGATCGTGTTGTTATACGACGAGTAGATGTGCACGACGCCCCATCTGTTGGCAAGGACCTCTTCCTCAGACATTCAGTGTCACTTTGCCTGGGCCGGCTGCTCTTGGGCCGGGGCCCGTGGGTTTTCCTCCTTCGACTGTACGGGTGCAGATGGGGATTCCTCGTGACCGGTAAGCTTGACCCCGCCCTCTTCTTGGCCGCCGACCTCGTATCCTGGTATCGTGATCACCCTTTCACCGACCGTAACGTGACCATGAACAATCAACTGCCTTGAATGAAGGGGTGAGAGCGCCATTCCCTTCTTGAATACCATCGTTTGCAATCTTCTCGAAAGAACGTCCTCCACCGTAAGGCTCAGAATGTCGTCAAGCGACGCAGCTTCACCTACCAGCCCTCTTCTCTTCAAGCTGTCAAGCAGCTTCTTCTCTTCCCTGAGCCTGACCACCTGGGTAGCAGCGAGGAGTGTCCTTGCCTGCTTCCTCACGGAGCTCAGCTGGGTCTGGGCCCTCCAAAGCTCTCTCTTGTTCCTGAGCCCGAAGGTACCGAGGAGGTACAGCTCCTGCGCCAGCTGGTCAGCCCGCCAAGGGCTCCGGGGCCTGCTGTACTGTTTCCTTGCCTTCTTCGGGTCTCCCAAGTGTTACTTCTCTTCCCCCTTCTTGGCGGCTTCCTTCGCGGCCGCGACCAGTGTCGCCTTTCTGACCCCGACAGTCCGGCCCTTCCTCCCGGTGGTCCTCGTTCTTTGACCCCTGACCTTGAGCCCGAGCCCATGCCTAATCCCTTTCCAACTCTGAATATCCTTCTCCGCTTGGATGTCGTTCTTCTGGACGAAGTCGAGGTCAGAGCCAAGGAGTTGTTTCGCTTCTCCTGTCTCAGGGTCTTTCCTTCTGTTATAGAACCACGACGGGAGCGAAGCCTTGGCGGTGCTCTGAATTGCTTGCTCCACTTCGCGAACTTGGTCCTCGGTAAGCGTCCCTAACCTGACTCTGGGGTCGAGGCTGAGCTTAGTAGTAATGACCTGGGCGAAGTTGTATCCTACCCCTTTCAGGTCAGACAGGGCCACAATCAGCTTCTTACCTCCGTCGAGGTCTCTCCCCGATATCCTTACCAGATGCCTGAATTCGGCCGCTTCCGACATATTCCGGACCTGCCGTTCTCTGTGCTGTTATAAGTTTTGAAGGCTCTCATGTCACTTTTGGGAGGACTCTATTCTTTTCCCATCCCTAACCCGCTCAGTCTTCCAAAACTTTTTAACCCGAACTTATTCCCGACCGCTGAAACGGGTCGTCTCATGGTTTCTCAATACCTAGCGGGTGTAGTCGTTGGTTAAGGTGAAGGTCCTAGAGGACACTGGGAACTCCGTTACACTCCAGCTTGAAGGGATTGACAGGTCGTACGCAAATGCCGTCAGAAGGTTCTGCATCTCTGAAGTCCCGTCCATGGCGATTGATGACGTCGTAATACTCGAGAACTCTTCGGTCCTCTACGATGAAATTCTCGCTCATAGGCTGGGAATGATACCGATCAAGACGGACCTGCAAAGGTACAATCTGCCCGAGGAGTGCGACTGCGGCAACCCGCTCGGATGCCACAAGTGCAGAGTCCTGTTCGTCTTGGACGCAAAGGGAAAGGAAAAGGTTTCGACTGTGATCTCGGGCGACCTCGTGTCAGAGGACAGGGAAGTCAGGCCAGTCAGCGAGACGATACCGCTCGTGAAACTCGCCTTCGGCCAGTCCGTAAAGCTCGAGGCTTACGCCCGTCTGGGACGGGGGAAGGAGCATGCGAAGTGGCAGCCATGCACGGTCGCGGCACTTACTGACGGGAAGACCGAAGGGACGTTCAACCTCTTGGTGGAATCTGCAGGCGGGCTCCCGGCCGGGCAGATCGTCCTGAAGGCGATCGAGCTTCTGGAGAAGAAGCTTAACGAGATCCAGGTCGCGGTCGGTGCTGCCAAGTGACAGCCTCGAACCCCGTGCTCCGGCAGACGTCGGTCATGCTCGAAAAGGCTGGGAAGAAGGAGAAGGCCCCAATTTGGCAAGTGGCATCTAAGATGCTCTCGAACCCGGCGATCAATCGCGTCGAGGTGAACCTAAGCAGGATATCGAGGGTCGCCAAGACCGATCATCCTATTTTTGTTCCTGGCAAAGTCCTTGGGACCGGATTGTTAGACAAGAAGGTGATCATCGGGGCGTTCTCTTTTTCGTCGACTGCGAAGTCGAAGATCGAGGCGTCGGGGGGATCAGCTCTCTCCGTAGAGGAGTTCCTGAGGAAGTTTCCGAAAGGGAACGGAGTAAAACTTGTCCAGTGAGAGCACGGTATATGTCGACGCCTCGAACCAAATCGCTGGAAGACTTTCGTCAAAGATCGCCAAACTAATCATCTCGGGAAAGAGGGTCGTCGTTGTGAACGCGGAAAAGGCGCTAATCTCAGGGTCGCGGACCTCCGTCGTCACAGAATGGACTAAAAAACTAGAGTTGTCCAGCAGGGTCAACCCAATTTACGGCCCGATTCATCCCCGACGCCCCGACAACATCCTCCGCAGGATGGTGAGGGGAATGGTCCCAAGGAAGAAGCCCAAGGGGGCCCTGGCGATGAAGAGGCTGAGGGTGTACATCGGCGTGCCGTCCGAAGTCACTGGGTCGAAGATGACGAAGTTCGAGGATACAGCTGCGTCGCGCCCTATTCCGGTGTACGTGACTATGTCCGACCTCTCGAAGAGCCTCGGGTGGAACGAGTAGTCTTGCCAAGCCCTTCTCCAAAGACTCCGGTCAAGAAAGCACCTAAGCTCTATTCCGGGGCGAGGAAGACTGCGAGAGCGACGGCTGCGATCATCCCCGGCGGAGGCCGCATCCGTATCAATGGCACTCCAGTCGAACTATGGGAACCCGAACCTGCAAGGCTCCATCTGCTGGCTCCGGTCTACGTGGTGGGAGAGTTGAGGGAGAAGTATGACCTCGATGTAAGTGTGGGAGGAGGCGGATTCATGGGGCAGGCCGACGCCGCTGCCATGGCGATTGCCAGAGCCTACGTCGACCAGGTCCGCGGCAACGAACTTAAGGAGAAGATGAATGCATACAATAAATACTTGCTATCCGGCGACCCGCGACAGGCAGAGCCCAAGAAGTTTGGAGGACCCGGCGCCAGAAGGAAACGACAAAAGAGCTACAGATAGACCATGATGATCCCTATCCGCTGTTTTACCTGCGGCAACTTAATCGGAGACAAGTTCGTAATCTTCCAGTCAAGAACGAAGGGCGGCGAAGACCCGGGAAAGGTTCTGGACGACCTGGGCCTCAAGCGATACTGCTGCCGGCGCATGCTTATCTCTTCGGTGGACGTGATTGACCAGGTCCTGCCCTTCTTCAGTCGGAAGGCAGAGCTGCAGTAGCTGGTAGGAGGACCGGCGATGTCAGATTTCGAGGATGACGAAGCTGGCTCGGCAGACAAGATGGTGGTCCATGGCCTCTCTGAGAAGGCTCTCCTGGCCACAGGAATCCGCATCGGCACTCCTGTTCGCACCAAGACGATGGAAAAGTTCACGGCGAGGCCGAGGCCAGATGGGCTTCATATGATAGACTATGCAAAGACACTCGAGAGGATCGATGTCGCGGGGAAGTTCATAGCGGCCACGGGCGCGAAGAACACTGTCGTGTACACCAGCCGAGAGCACGGCGCTATGGCTGTCGAGAAATTCTGCGAACTAACCGGTGCTCTACCCAGAATAGGGAGGTTCATGCCAGGGACTTTTACCAATCCACTATACCCAGGACACCTTGACGCCGAACTCGTCGTCGTCGCCGACCCTATGTCCGACCAGCAGGCCATGGTCGAGGCAGGGAAGCTTGGCGTTCCTGTCATTTCCGTCTGCGACACCGACAACGTCACCGATGACATCGACCTAGTCATCCCTGGAAACAACAGGGGTCGCAAGGCCATAGCTGCCATCTTCTGGCTCTTGGCAAGGTCCACGCTCACTCATGCCGGACTCCTGGCCGCCGACCAGCCGATGAAGTACACGATCGAGGACTTCGAGACCAAGATTGATGAAGAGCAGAAGTCCGAGATGCTCGAAGAACGTATATCCGACCGACGCGAATAGCGCAAGCCGTTGCTTGTTAGGAAGCCGGCCGTCGCCGGCCAGTTCTATCCTTCGGACCCGGACGAGCTTTCGGCCGCAATCGACAAGTGTTACTCACACCCGCTCGGTCCCGGATGGACGCCCCCCGCACCAAAAGGTGACGCCAAAGTGGTCGCAGTTGTCTCCCCCCACGCAGGGTACATCTATTCCGGCCCAGTCGCGGCTCATAGCTACCTGCATGTTTCCTCCCTCCTCGACCCTGAGCTGATCGTTGTGGTTGCGCCCAATCACTACGGAATCGGGAGCGGGGTTTCAACGTTCCAGGGCGGGGAGTGGGAAACTCCGCTGGGGAGGATGAGAGTTGACCCCGTCGCCTCGAAGCAGTTAGTCGAGCTGGCCGGGGTCGCGGCCTTCGACCCCGACGCACAACGGTTGGAACATTCTCTCGAGGTCCAGCTCCCCTTCCTCCAGAAAATCTACGGTAGCGCCGTCCCCTTCCTCCCTGTTTCTCTGCTTCTCCAGGACGTCGAGACCGCCTCTGCTGTCTCCAAGGCTCTGGTCGCAATCGTCAAGGGAAGAAAGGCGGTCCTCATCGCTTCGTCCGACCTGACTCACTATGAACCCGCCGAAGCCGCCAGGGAAAAAGACTCGGCCCTGTTGAAGCAGGTCGAAAGCATGGATGTCGAAGGCTTCTATTCGACCCTAGAGAGGCTACATGTAACTGCCTGTGGTTTCGGCGCCATAGCCACAGTCATGGAGGCCGCACGCCAGCTCGGTTTTGCGAAGGGGGAGCTCTTGAAG
>JAPCJM010000019.1 GCA_027886945.1 Nitrososphaerota archaeon | reverse complement strand
GGGGCCGAACTAAGATTCTCCCAGGGGCCAACGAACCTTTTTGAACTCGGGACTGTGAGCCCTCCGTGAGGGCAATGTCGAAGTTGGTACAGCCGAGGCGAGACGTCTCACGACGAGAGGATTACCTCGAGGCTATCTACAATCTGAACGAGGAGAAGGGATACGTCAGTGCCGCAGACATTTCCGACAGGCTCGGTGTCAAGCCTCCTACGGTTTCAAACATGGTTGTGAACCTTGCCAAGAATGGTTACCTCGAGCACGAGAGATACCGGGGGATGCGTCTGACGGCTTCGGGGGAGAAGATTGCGCGTTCTGTGATCAAGAGACACCAAGTTATTTCGGAATTCATCTCCATGCTTGGCGTCGACGACCAGACGGCCTACGTGGACACCGAAGGCATTGAGCACCACGTCCATCCCAGCACTCTTCGACGGCTGGAAAGGCTCGCCGACTATCTGAGGGAGAATCCTCAGACCCTCAGGGTTATCCAGAAATTCATCGAAGGGAAATAGACAGCATCCTCCCTCACAATGGTTACTTGAGGACAGACGTGAGGATGCGATGGGTCAGCCCCCAAACGACGTAGTCCCCTACCAAGTACGAAGGCATCTCGATGTTTCTCCCATCGTAGTTGAACTTGTAGGTCGAATTCCCATTTGGGTTCAAGAAGTCCTCCAGGTTAACCCAGCGGTAAGAGGCCACCTCTTCATTGGGCCTTACCTCCACCCCTTGTTTGAGGAAAAAGACGGTGGGGACAACGTCCATCGTGCCGGTGTGAGTGGTCGTTGTGTCCGCATAGCCCAAGAATTCCGCCGCCTTTTCAAGGTCGACGCCGACTTCTTCCATGGTCTCCCTGACCGCGGTATCCTTGGCAGTCCTGTCCCCCGGCTGCATCTTCCCGCCAGGAAACGCGATCTGCCCTGACCATGGGTCGCCTACACGTTCAGCTCGCTTGATGAGCAACACGCTCGGGGACTCGCTGTTTCGAAGTATGATGGAGACCGCCGCGAATCTCAGGCCTTTTGATTTCGGCTCCTGCACGGTAATGTTTTTCGCGACTCTTTCGATTATCTCGTTCCCCAAGTCGAAATATTGCGGCGGGCCCCCAATTTTAAATACACATCGCGAAGCGACGAGGGAAGCTGATATGGAGTCTCCCGGGACAAAAGGTAATGCGGATTCCTCAGTCAAGCTGACTGAAGCGAACTTCGACAAACTCAGTTCATCGGGGAAGCCCATGTTTGTGGATTTCTGGGCCGTGTGGTGTGGCCCTTGCCGAATAATGGACCCTGTAGTCGAGAAGCTCGCGGCAAAGTACTCGGACAAAATACTCTTCGGCAAGGTCAACGTCGACGAAGAGATGAACATCTCGTCCCGATATCAGGTCTTCTCAATCCCGACCTTCATGATTTTCAAGAATGGGCAGCCCGTGGATGCGGTGATCGGGGCCGTAGGCGAGGCGTCGCTCGAGCGACTGCTGAAGAGCGCCATAGACGGCGGATCTTCCTGATTCTCTAGGTGACCCGGGTCCCATCAGTCAGGAAGATGTCTGCATCTTCGAGACTCACCGACCTCGATGAGAGCACAGGGCCGAACTCGAAGGACTTGCTCCTGTTGATTGGTTGACCGCCGACGAGCCTATTGAAGGGAGGCATCACAACAAGTTTCCCAACTCCCTTCGCTTTTGACTTGTAGCCCGCTCCCTCCATCAACTCTGCGACGTCATAGCTCGCCGTCACCCAAACCCTCTCTCTCGACCTCGAGCCGAAGGCATCTCTCATCTCGTATGTGAAGTGCGAGTGGCCGATCACGAGGTTCCGTGTCGATATGGCTTCCTCCGAAGGCCAGGCATGGCCGTGGGCAACCCCCACCCTCCCTCTGCCACTGCCCAGGACCGCACCCTGTGACGGATG
Organism: Nitrososphaerota archaeon; assembly: GCA_027886945.1. Next base: position 3,193 of record JAPCJM010000019.1, on the reverse strand, counting down.
GAGGACGATTCGAGGCGGGAGTACAGTCTTGATGCTGCCATCGTGGTTCCCAGGTACGACCTCCACTGCCTCGAAAAGGTCGAGCATTGTGTCGAAGAACCAGGGCACCACCCCCCAGTCGATGTCCTCTACTTTGCCGACCGTGTGCTTGACGTCCCCCAAGACGGCGAGTCTCTTCGCAGAGTACTTCTCAGCGATGTTTCTCACCCTCTCCACCATCCTCACCGAATATGCGGGAAGGCGGAACCCCTTTTTCGCCAACTCCTTCTCCAAGCCTAGGTGCAGGTCAGAGATCAGCAGGGTGTTCTCCCCAGAACTTGAGTAGATGAGTGCCGCGTCGCCAGGAACTATCTTCAACAAGCTACGCAATCAGCGGGAATACTTGGCTGCCCATGAAGTTCTTGAACTCCGATAGCTCCATCTTGCTGAATGCAGTCAGTATGCAATTTCTGGTAAGCCCGAAAACGTAGCCGTAGGCTTTGCTCGTAAAGACAATGTACCATAGCTTCCCATGTGTCAGGTAGTCGCTGTACAAGCTGGTGTTTCCCAGTTCAGCCCCGTAGAGGGACAGCTTGTTGATGTTCGGCAGGTCCACGTCGGAATAGAAGATTACCTTCGTGTCCCCAAAGTTCGCTTCGTGGAACTTCCTGAGCGTCTCTGGTTCGATGCGCGCCTCCACCACCTGGCCCAGGCTCATGAATACCGCCTTGCTCATCTCGTTGGCCACATTGTTTGCCCTGGACTTCTTGTCATAGACCGTAAGGAACATCCTCTCATTGTGCATGTTGAAGGAGAATGGGGCTTCGTACGTCCTGGGCACCGGGACCGGTTCCCCACGATGCGGTACTACGAAGACGGTGTCGAAGGAGAACTTACCTTCCAGCAGGCCCTTGCCCGTCCTCAGGTCAGTGATCTCCGAGACCAACTTGAACTCCTTCGCCTCCACGCTGGTTTCGGTCTCGACCCTGAACGCCTTCAATTTCTCGGCAAGCGTGTCCATGTCGTAGTTCTCCCTTACGAGGAAGACTTTCCCTGCTAGTACCAAGCTGATTCGCCCCGAGGTCTCCTGTTTATTGGCTTTCAGCTGCCCCAGAACTGCCGGGTTGTGACGAAGCGGATCTTGGCCTCCAAGAGGTCCCTGTAAAATGCCTCTTCGTCGTCGCGCAACTCAGCCAATATCCTCGAAGCTGTCTGTGGGCCGATTCCATAGACAGTCTGGGCCACAACGGCCTTTTTCCCATAAGAGAGCACCAGGTCGGCGGACCTTCTGGCCCTCGAGAGTTCCCCCCGTTCCTCGTCGTTGAGCTGTGCCTTCTCCTCCCGTTTCTTCATCAAGTCTAAGAGCTTCGCTGTTCCCCAAAAACATGGCACGAGAAGTCCAGAATGACAAGCCATGCACTTTGGTTCTTCTGGCAGGTCTCCGACCGTCGACACGCCCTGGTCTGCCCCGCACTTCGCGCACAGGAGGCTGATCTCGGTCCCGAAGATGCTCGCCTTCATCCTTTGGTAGGACGACTTGCCGAGCGAGTCAGGGGCGACGGCCTCTGGGACTTCGAGGTATCTGTAGAGCAGGTTGTAGGCTATGGGCGTAGGCCTGTCCCCGGCCTGGAAGGTCTCCACTGAAATCCCTCCGTTGGCCACAGCGACCAGGACCTCCTTCCCTCTCCGCATGTCAATCAGGTCCCTCCCCGTCTCCTGAAGCGCTTCTTCAAAGATGGGTGTCTTCTCGAATCTCGTAGGAAGTGAACATAGGTTCGGATGAGCGATAAGCTTCCCACGCTTCAAAGCGCCGAACCTCTCGGCTACGTACTTGACCCGGGCAGGGAACGGGAAGTTCCGCTGTGCGGCCACGGCATAGGTCCTTTCAAGTTCTTCGGGAGTCAAACCCATCAGCTCCTTCGCCATTGCCTTCAGGTCTAGCTCTTCTGTGTCTGCGGTGAGCTCCATGAGCAGTCTGTATCCGTCGAGCCACCAGACCCTGACGAGTCCCCTCCTCGATAGGATTTCTTCGAAGACGTAGGCGAAGGCCCTGTTCACGGACTCGCCGAAGCATAGATGTACTATGAGGTACTTCCCAAATCCCTCGAATAGGACGAGCTTGTCCGAGGGAACCGGAGCTCCCATCTTCTTGTGCTCGGCGATTTCGTCTATCACGAGAGCTCGTGCTGCCGCATCGGCAGGAATCCTCCTGGCGATTGTTTCGACTGCCTGGTTTCCACCGTCAAGGGCTTCAGAAATCTCTCTCCGCAATCGCCCGGTCTCCATCGCCAGGTCGTAGGGTATCGGCAGCATCTCCCCGTCCCAGCCGGGAACCGCAGCCAGCGGGTCCTCCACCGGAGTGACGTAGATTTTCCTGTCCTGGGCAATCTGCTCGACCTGCCACACCTTCCCCTTGCAAATGAAATGGACCCCGACTTTTGTTCTCAGTAGCACGAACTCTTCACCAAGAATCCCGACCGTTTGGTTGGTCGACACGTCCACCACCAGGTACCTGGTCTCGTCGGGGATCATCGACAGGTTCTCGTAATAGTAGTCCCTGGTGAGCCTCGTCCTTGACAAGGTCTTTCCGTCGAAACGGATCTTCCTGAGTTCCGATAGGTAGTTGACAGTTCGGAGCAGAGCATCCTCCGGTAGTTCCATGAAGGGTGCGGCCTTTCTCACCTCAACAAGCAGCTTATCCGAATCGATTGTCTCGAAGTCCATCAGATAGCCGGCCACCTGGTGGGCAAGGACATCGAGCGAATTGAAGTAGGGCCTTGTGGGCTCGATCCTCCCCGTCGACGCCGAGAGTATGCTGGCCGAAGATTCCAGAATGTCGTCGGCCGAGACAGTCATCAGCACCCCCTTCGAAACCTTTCCCAGCTTGTGCCCGCTCCTCCCTACCCTCTGCACCAAACTTGTCACCTGTCTTGGCGACATGTACTGAACTACAAGGTCCACAGACCCGATATCGATGCCAAGCTCCAGGGTGCTCGTGCAGACCATCGCCTTCAGCTCCCCGTCCTTGAACGCCTGTTCTACCCTCTCCCTCTCCTCCCTGGGGAGTGACCCGTGGTGGACCCCAACATCCTTCCTCAGCCTCGCCAACTTTTCCCCGAGCATCTCGGCTAAAGTCCTGCTGTTCACGAAAATCAGAGTGGAAGTGTGGCTCTCGATCAGCTCGTTCATCCTCGAGAGGCGCGCTGCCAGGTCT
>JAPCJM010000018.1 GCA_027886945.1 Nitrososphaerota archaeon | reverse complement strand
GGTCTCACGGGCGGATTAGAGATGCAGTCAATGGTTCGAAGGTCGTATTCATCGTCGCCGGTCTGGGCGGTGCGACCGGAAGCGGACTCGCTCCTCTCGTCGCGTCAGTGGCCCAGGGATGCGGTGCTACCACCGTCGGGGTCGCAGTGATGCCGTTCGAGTTCGAGAAGAAGATGAAGTTCTACGCCGGCGTGTCGCTCAGGCGTCTCCGTGCCTCATCCAGAGGAGTGATAGTCATTGACAATGACACCCTGATGAGGTCGTCACCTCCCGATTCCACTCTCACGACTCTGTATGATTCCGCCAACAAGGCTGCAGTCAAGGCGCTAGGCTCCTTGCTCTCCGAGTCGTCGGAGAGTTCCAAGCCCATCGGCCTCAACAAGCTGTTCGGGACCGTCTTACAGGACGGCTATTCTCTACTCGGCGTCTCGAGCAGTGGGGCCGCTGACAAGGCTGAAGACGCCCTCGCCGGTGCGGTGGTATCTCTAAGCAAGCTGGCCGAAGCGAAGGAGGCGAACCACGCAGTCGTGATACTCAACGGTGACGCAACACTCTCTGGGCAGGAGGTGGGTCTGGCTGTGGGCCGTCTGGGCTCAATCATCGACAATCAAGCCGTGGACGTCGAGTACGGAGTCGACTATTCGGGCTCGGCCCAGCTCCAGGTGAGCGTCCTGGCCTCGGGCTTCAGGTCGACGAAGTACGATGACTACGACCCGCTTAGCAAGATTCTCGGAGACCGCGTCCTCGACGACGAGATGGACGCTGCTCTCCCTGAAGGCCTCGAGCTGCTTCAGCCCTGCGACTGATTACCCCAGCAGGACGCTGACGCTGTTCAGATCCGCATCCTCGACTTTCTTGAAGAGCGGTTTGGGTTCCCGCAGCTTCCTCCCGGCCTCGACCCTGAGCTTGGAGGCCGAATCCCACCCTCGTTTGGCAATGGGCCCCTCGAACCCGAGCTGGATCCAAATCTCCTCGGAGGTGAATGGGAGGAACGGGCTCAGCAAAGTCGCAAGACCTGCCACCAGGTTGCAAGCGTAGTAGACGGTGGTGGGCTCGTCTGCACCCTTCTCCCAGGGGGCCTTGTGTTGGAAGTATTGGTTGCATTTTGCCGAAAAGTCGAGGACTCTCCTCAGGGCCCTGTCGTAGTGCCCCTGTTCGATCAAATCCCCCGTCTCTCTGACTGCGCCTTCCAGCTCCTGAATGATCTCCTCCTCGGCCCCCCCTGCCTTCCCGGGTTCGGGGACAGAGCCCCCGTGTTTGGTCTGGGCAAAGGACAGCGCCCTATACACGAAGTTGCCGACGTTGGCCACCAGCTCGTTGTTGATCTTCTCCTCGAACTCCTTCAAGTCGAAGTTCGCGTCGGATTGGCTCTGTGGTACGATTCTCGTAAGATAGAACCTCAGGTAGTCGGGTGGGAAGTGGTCCAGGAACTCCCTGATCGTAATCATCCAATGCTTGCTCCTTGACACTTTCTTCCCGAGTAGCAGGAGATGACCCCTTGTGGGGATAAAATCCGGGAGCTTGTACTCTCCTTCCCCGATTCTCATACTCGGGAGGAAAAGGTAGTGGTGGTAGACGATGTCCTTTCCGATGAAGTGGTAAATCTTGGACTTGTTCCACGCCTCCCGCCCTTCTTCTCCCGTCTTCCCCAGGGCTTTGAGAGCGGTCGAGATGTAGCAGAGGTGGTTGTCGAACCATCCGTACAATACCTTCCCATGGGCCTCCTTCAGGGGAATCGGTACACCCCATGAGATGTCTCTTGCGATGTCCCAGTCCTGCAGCCCGTCCTTGATCCAATTTAGCACGTAGTTTTTCACGTCCGTCTGCAGGCCCTGGTTGTTCTCCAGCCACTCCTGCAGCTGCTTGGAGAGGGCCGAGAGTTTGAAGAAATAGTGCGTGCTCTTCTTCAGGACCGGAGGTCTCCCGCAAATCGAGCAGTGAGGGTTGAGTATCTGACCAGGCTGGAGGGTTCGCCCGCAGTTCTCGCAGACGTCTGAATACTGCTCCTCAGTCCCGCAGTAGGGGCACTTCCCCTTGACGTACCTGTCAGGGAGGAACTTGAGGTCGTACTCGCAGTAGAACTGGTTGATTTCGGAGACGAAAATGTATCCGTTTTCGTTCAGTTTTGTGAAGAACCTCTGCACTAGTTCCACGTTTTCTGGTGAGCTCGTCCTGTCGAAGAGATCGTAGACGATGCCAAGCTTCCCAAGGTCCTCCTTGAACCTGGCATTCCAGCCCGCGGTGTATTCGCTCGGGTCCTTGCCCTGCTTCTCAGCCGCGATTAGTATTGGCGTCCCAAAGTCATCCGAGGCGCAGACCTGGATGACCTTCGTTCCCTTCAGCTTGAGATATCTGTAGAGAATGTCGGGAGGGAGATGAGTGCTCGCAACATGTCCCAGGTGGAGGTCGTCGTAGGCATAAGGTAGAGCGGCGGTGATTATGACGTCTTGAGTGCTGAGTTCATCCACCTAAGAAAACGCCACTCTGCGCGGTTTTAACTTTTTTCCGGACTAGGTCTTCCAGCTCTTTGCGTAGTCCCTCTGTTCCTTGGTCTGCTCCCCAATTGAGACGCCCATTGAGTCCAGCGCGGCGCGGGCTACTTCGTCTTCGATTTCAGCCGGCACTCCGTACACTTTCTTTTCCATCTTCGGGTGGTCCCTGTTTATCCGGATGGCCGCGAGCATCTGGTTCGCGAACGACATCTGCATCACCTCAGGAGGGTGGCCTTCAGCCGCCACCAGGTTCGCAATCCGGCCCTTGGCGATGAGGTATACCCTCCTCCCCGAGGGGAGTGAAATCTCGTCAACGTTGGGCCTGACCTCCTTGACCCCCTTGGCCTTCGCCATCAATGTGCCCACATCAATCTCTACGTCGAAGTGCCCGGCGTTGGCAAGAATCGCACCTTCCTTCATCTTCTCGATCGCTCCATAGGGTATTACGTTCTTTTGCCCGGTCGTCGTGATGAAAAGCTCCCCCCGGGCCGCGGCATTTTCAATATTCGAGACTTCGAAGCCGTCCAGGTGGGCCTCCAGGGCCCTGATGGGGTCGACTTCAATCACAGTCACGTTAGCTCCCATTCCGCGCGCCCTCATCGACACTCCCTTCCCAACCCACCCATATCCTACGACGACCGTCTTGACCCCGGCAAGAAGGAGCGCCGTCGCCCTCATTATCCCATCCAGGGTGCTCTGTCCAGTCCCGTACCTATTGTCGAACATGAACTTGGTCTTGGCATCGTTCACGGCGATGACAGGATACGTCAGCTTCCCCTCGGCCTCCAGCGCCTTCAACCTCACGACCCCTGTCGTGGTCTCTTCGGACCCCCCGACTATGTTTTTCGCATCAGATGTTAGCGATGCCACGTGCAGGTCTGCTCCATCGTCAATGATCTGGTTGGGATGAGTTGCAACCACTTGCTCGATGGCCCACGCGTATTCCTTGTTCGACTCCCCCCTCCAAGCCCACACATCTGTCCTTGTCGATAGGTAGGCAGCTACGTCATCCTGCGTTGACAGCGGGTTTGCCCCTGCGAGCTTAACGTCAGCTCCGGCCATGAGAAGTGCGTCGACGAGAACAGCTGTCTCTTTGGTCACGTGGAGACAGACCCCGAGCTTCACTCCTTCCAGAGGCCTCGACTTTGCGTACTTCTCCGCCAACGCGGTAAGGGCTTTCATGTGCGCCTTCGCCCACAGGAAGTTCCTCTCTCCTGCCGTCGCAAGCTTCGCGTCCGCCACTTTGCTCAAACCTTTGACCCTCCCCTCAGCCCGGCAATAGCCGCTTCTATCAATCCTTTGACGACTTTCCCGGACCGCTTCATCACCTTGAGCACATCCTCGTGGCTGACCTTGGGCTGCATCCCGGCTGCCCAGTTGGTAGCTATCACGACGGAAGCGTATTCCATTTTCTTCTCGTTGGCGAGCACCACCTCCGGGACTCCAGTCATCCCTACCACGTCTCCTCCAAGAATCTTGTACATTTTGATCTCCGCCGCGGTCTCGAACCTCGGCCCTTCAGCGCAGACGTAGACCAAGTGGGAGCGGACGTCGACCCCAAACTTCTTCGCAGCAACCGCGAGCTCCAGGTTCAGACGCCTGCTGTAAGGATAGGTCATGTCTGTGTGGACCACTGTCTCTTCAAAGAATGTGGTCTGCCTCCGCTTGGTAAAGTCGAGGAACTGCTCTATCAGGCCTATCTCTCCGACATGGAACCCTTGGTTCATCGAGCCGACTGCGCTAGTCGCGATCACCTCTTTGACCCCAAGCTGCTCGAGGGCCGCGATGTTGGCTCTATAGTTGATTCCGTGTGGCGGAGATTTGTGGGCCGCCCCGTGCCTGGGTATGACGTAGTAGTCGTCCTTTTCGTGTTTGAATACAATCGCCAAGCCGAACCTTGTCCTGATCGTCTTCGGCCTGCGAAGGTCGAAGTGCTCCGAGACCCCGGTCCCAGTGATTACTCCGACCGGGCTGATGCCTCTAGTCATACCTCGCGATGGTGTAGACTTCGTAGCCCGCGAGCTTCTTCCTTCCTTTCAAACGGCCAAGCTCGGTGACAAACGCAAACCCAACCACCTTCCCCCCAACCCTCTCTGTCAAGGTCGCCGCGGCCTTCGAGGTCCCCCCTGTCGCAAGAAGGTCGTCCACTACGAGCACCCTCTCCCCCTTCGAAATCGCGTCGGCGTGAATCTCGAGCCCCTGCCTCCCATACTCGAGCTCGTAGTTCACGCTCACCTTGGTCGCCGGGAGCTTCCCCACTTTCCTGGCTGGGACGAACCCAATCCCAAGCCTGTCAGCGAGTGGGGCGCCGACTATGAACCCCCTTGCCTCGATGCCGACTATCTTGTCCAGCTTCTCCCCCTTCCATCTCTTCGCCAAGGCATCCGTGACCCTTCGCGTGAGCTTCCCGTTCTTCCAAAGTGTAGTCAAGTCCTTGAACGGGATCCCCTTCTTCGGATAATCGGGGATCGTCCTGATGGCCCGCTTGACGTCCTGTTCCAGGGTCGCCATTAGGCGCTCAGCCTCGCGTGCTTCAATGCCGAGCCGCAGTCGCATTTGCGTTCTTCAGGGAGCCGCTTCACAAGCTCGACAATCAATTTCCTAAGATTTTCGATGTTCTTGTTGAAGACACTGATCACATCTTCGTGAGAGACAGGAACGATGGTCGGGTCCCCCTCGAGCCCAGCGTCGTAGTCGGTCACAACGGAGATGTTC
>JAPCJM010000017.1 GCA_027886945.1 Nitrososphaerota archaeon | reverse complement strand
TTGATGTTGAGCTTGGCGTCGAACTCCGTCTTCTCTATCTCGAAGGGCGCGCTGATCAGCGCGACCTTGGCCTTCTCAACCAACTTCGGCATTCCTGAGTGAACGACCTCTTTGTCCAGGACGATCCCCTGGATCAGCTTGGTGTCTCTCAGCGATCCGCCAGGCTTCTTTTCTACCTTCACGTTGTCGATGTCTACCCTGAAGTTCTTGTCCACCTTCTCGGCGACTGCCAGTACGGCGTCCACGACAAGGTCGGCGAGTCCCTCAGCCTCCCTGGACACAAGCTTTGTCTGCATGCTGGTCCTTGCGACCTTCACCAGCCATTCCTTATCGTTCGGAGTGACCTTCTCTGCCACGTCCTCAAGGGCAGCTATCGCCTTTCTCGATGCCTTCGAGTAGCCGTCCACAATGACGGTCGGGTGCACGTCCTTGTCAAGCAACTCCTCCGCCTTCTCCAACAGAGATCCTGCCAACACGACGGCAGAGGTCGTCCCGTCCCCAACCTCGTTGTCGGTCGTCTTGGAAACTTCGACCAACATCTTCGCGGCAGGATGCTGGACGTCTATTTCCTTGAGCATCGTCGCGCCATCGTTGGTTATCGTCACATCACCCATTGAATCTACCAGCATCTTGTCCATGCCCCGCGGTCCAATGGAGGTCTTGACAACCTCGGAAATCAGCTTCGCGGCTGCGATGTTGTTCCTCTGTGCCTCCTTGCCCCTGTTCTGGGTCGACCCTTCTCTAAGAATCAGGATCGGCTGTCCGGATTGAGTTACGGCTGGAATTATGGTTGACATAATGTCACTATTCGGTATACAACCGATTGGGGTATATTAGCCTTACGCGTTTGGAGTGGCTTAGTGTGGGAGTCCCATTCTTGCAGCAAACTGAGCGTAGCGGGGGGTCCTTCCTAAGCTCCGAGAATGTGGGGAGCGACCCAATCAAGAATGGCCAGGCATGAAGGTCAGCCTGTCTCATCAGCGCCTGGCATGGGGTGTTGCCTTCGTCGCTTCCACCATCTTCTCGATGGCCTCGGCGAGTTCCAAGTCCCACTCGGTTACTCCACCTTCAGAGTGAGTCTGGACTGAGAGAGTGACAGTTGTGTACCTGATGTGGATGTCAGGGTGGTGCTCTTCCATTTCAGCGACCTCGGCCACTCTTGAGACGAAAGCGATGCCTTCCATGAAGCTCTCGAATTCGAATGATTTTGTGATGAACTTGCCGTCATGTTTCCATCCCTTCAGGGTTTTCAGCAGTTTCTTGATTTCGGACTCGTCTAGAAGCCTTGGCACGACTTCCGTGGATACACTCTTCGTATTTAATTTAAGCGAACGGGCAACGTCCTTTGACCGCCGCCGTTAACGTATGGGGGGAACAATAACAACTCAGGGATGCAGGAGAAGAGGCTTGTCCGGTCCGCGGCTGATTCCATTCTGAGACTGGCCGAAGCAAAGACCCAAGTCGCTTCGAGCATGAATCCTGCTCCTGTGAAACGGCAGATCAACCGCCTGACAAAGCCTGGCAACCCGAGCTCCGCCCTGAAGAAGGTCGGGGTCGCGCTAATCGTAGCCACCCCCGACCCATTCACTGCTGTCCCAGGCGTCGCTATGATTGCCACATCCTATGCACTAAAACGCAAGAGCCCGGCCAAGCTCGACGACTTGGCCGCGGAGACACGGAAAATTATTCGCGACTTGGAATCCTTTAGGCTTTAAGTATCCGGTAACTCCGTCCGGCAAACTCGATGGACCTGAAGCCATCGAAGGGATTAAAGGTAAAAGTCAACGCCCAACGAGAAGCGATTTTTGGAGACGAATCTGTCGCTGTTCAGAAAGTGAAACTTAACGACGGCGACAGAATGGGAACAATGACAGGCCAGACCTTGGCTGGGTACTGCGAAGTCGAGATGTCAAAACTTGACGGAAGCAAGCATTGGTACCCGATAGATGACCTGGCCGGAGAGAACGACGAGAAAATCGTTGAGGAAGAGATCCCGATGGAGCTGGAAGAGGAAGTGTCTGAGGTGTCTGAAGGGTCTGAAGTGTCTGAAGGGTCTGAAGAGTCCGAAGAGGAGTAGTGGCGTGGCCGAGGCCGCCGAGGCCGAGCTCGTCTTTGTCGTGGACGTTTCTTCTCTCACGGAGAAAGGCTTTGTGGGAACGACGACCTACCAGGGGAAGCAGGTCGCCTTGGATTTCGACGACGGCGGGGAGGGCATCTTTCTCACGCCTGAGATGGCCGGGAGACTCCATGTCAGGAAGGGCTCCACACTGACGGTGATTATGGAGAACGAAAGGACCTTGGTCGCTAATGCGCCAGTGGGTGGCGTTGGAAAGACGCTCAGAATCTCCGACCCGAAGATCTACTACGCGGTCGGAAGGGAAGGCGGGGCGATAGTAAGGATCAGGAAGGGCTAGCCAAGCATCGAGTCGCCATCTGCATCGGGGAGGTCGTACCACCTCTGCCTCTCTCCTATTCTTGCCCGCATCCTCCAGCTGAAGGTCTTGGGGGCGGAGTCCATCATAGCCATGAGTTTCTGGATCCGCTGAACTACTCTCGCCTGTTCGTTTCCGTCGAGATCCGCGGCCTTGGCCTCGAGCGCCTCGAGGCTCTTCCGGAAAGTCGTGTACAATCCCCAGTCCTTTGAACACAGGTCCGCGATTTCGTCGCCACGGATGCCGTCGGGACCAGAAGTTACGTCGAAGTCATAGAAGGCCACCGTCAAATCTTTGTACTCCTTCTCAGTTTTCTCGACTACCTGGAGTTTCGTCATCAGAAGTTGCGTGATCGGGAGCGTGTAGGTCCCTGCCAAAATGTTCTCCTTGAAATTGAACTTGTGGCACATTACGAACTCGTCGAGAAACAGGTCGACTCTCCTTTTGTTGCCGATGTCGTAGTAGATGAGCCTCTGCCCCAGGTTCAATTTGTTGAACAGCTCCCGTGGCGTGTAACCGAGTGTTTCCATGATTTTCACGATTTTCCTCGAGTCTTCCCTCTTCCCCATGAGGTCGATGTCCTTGTTCTCCCTGAAGTAGCGAAGGTCATTGGCGCTTGGGCAGAGCTTCTTGAACGCGAGGCCTCCGAGGAGTCTAAGTCTGACTCCGTTCGTCTCAGCTTTGTCAATGATCTGGGTGGCAGCCTCGAGGGCGTTGGAGGGAACCAACACTAGGCTCTCCATACAAGGCCTTCTGAAGCTGCGTTTGGATTTAAGATATCTTTCACATCACTATGTTGATTCGTCGTCGGAAAGGCAAAAATCTGTAGAGGAATCCTAATCGTCTGGCTCTGGTTTCTTATGGGCCCTTGCCAAGACCCAGCGCGGCTTCTCCCAAAGCTCCTCCTGGCCCGCTGCGTTTCGGATCAACACATTCCTGCCATCGTCATCGAGCAGCTCAACAGCGGGAACTTCGGCCCTTAGTCTCGAATACTCTGCGTCAGTCAATTGGACGCCCTTCGTCTTCCCGATACTAGCATGCCAGTCAGCACTTGTCCCGTCCAATGAAAAGAAAAGCGAAGTGGGGCCCGCCTCGAAGTACACCTTGGCGTAGCGTATCCTCTTTGGAAACCGGTGCTCGAGGAGGAACTTCATCTTTTTTCTCAGTGACGAACATTCTAATTAGGATTGCTTCGAATAGTTTCACCGAAGGGCCTCTCCTGCTTGGATTCCTCTTTCCAAAGCTTAAACTCCCAACCATCCCTGGACGGTCGTTGTCAGCGGTCGAAGACGTCAGCGTAGAATCGCGGACGATCGCCGAGGTCCAGGCCTCCACGCGGTTCCTTCTCGAATCATTCAAGGCCAAAATGGCTGATCTCAAGCAGTGCGGGCCGGACATCAGAGGGCTGCTACGATTCGGGGTCAACATCCCAGAGGCCTTTGCGACTGCAAGAGAGTTCTTCGGTTCAGACGAGGTAGGCTACATGGCCATCGATGGAACGGATTCCTTTGAACAGCAGCTTGACCTCATTATTTTCTACGTCGGGGCCTTCGCATATGGGGGGAAGGTGAAGTTCGCCCCGGACGGCGTCGATGTAGGGGCCCCAAAGGCGGAGCCGGAGAACCTGTCCGTGTCCGCTGCCATCCCGTTGTCTGAGGAAGACGCAGCCCAGGTCTTCGGTCAAAAACGGGAGTCAGGGGTCGAAGTTGAATCAGAGCGCCTCCCCTTCGCCCTGATGCATCTCGCCGAGTACTACTTGGCCTTCAAGGGGGTCGACCGTCCCGACGGACCGAAGCTCCTCCTTCTTGACAGGACTCTCGCCGGGGACGTTGCTCACCTGGTGTGGAGCACCCGCGACCTTGTCAGGAGCAAGCTATGCGTCCTGGAAGGAATCAACACTCCCGCGGGGAAGGTCACAGCCTTCGACCTGGAGCTTGCCAGGATGCTCCTGCCGAACCCCGAACTCAATCAGCCGGCTCCGAGGAGCCAACTCCTGAAGTTCGCGGCAATAATGCAGCTCTTCGATGGAAAAGCGCTCACCTCGGAGGAGCTGGTTTCAAGGACCGGTGCCGACCCTGGCTGGCGCACTAGGCTTGAGGATGATCTGAGGAAGTTAGACGAGCAATTCAAGGTCTTCGAAACCATCTCCCCTTCCTTCAAACTTGTCGCAGGGGTCGCGGGCTATTGGGATCGCGTCTTGGCCGCCGCCATGAGCGTATGCCATCACATCTTCAACCCCGGTGGAGGACATCCTCTGCGCGTGGCCAAAGACCATGGGGAGGTCTGGGTCACCGCCGACGACCTCGACTTCATGGTCCTCGTCTTCATCCGAGCACTCACGCGGAAGGCATGGTCAAACAGAATACTGCCGGTGGGCTTCATCAAAGACACCAACGCCTTCGAATTCGTCAAGACCGCTGTCCAACTTCTGGTCAATTCTCGTCTCATGAAGTCTCCGCGAGGATTTCCCAACTTCAACAGCGACAAGATGCTTCTGCAGACAAACAGCGTGGCCAACTCTGACGAGACCCCGACACCTTGGCATTCCGCCGAGATTGACGCCGCCTTCAGGACCATGGCGCCCGTCCCCGACACCACCCTTGGCAGAGGGGAAGCTCGGGTCAACGGGGCTTTCGAGAACGTGATCTATCCTGAGAGAGTGTACGTGAAGACCTACATCCAGCTCTGGAGTAGTACGACCACTCCAAGCGTCAGGAGCCACGTCTTCACTTTCGACAGGCCGGTCTACCCTGGCTTCGACCATTGGGACGAAATCGTACTTTTCAACACAGACGGTCCCGTCGACGGGAA
>JAPCJM010000016.1 GCA_027886945.1 Nitrososphaerota archaeon | reverse complement strand
CGCCTCTTAATACGACTGCGAGCTCTGTGCTGGAGCCTTTCACGTCGACATGGATTTCTGAGAACAAGAGAGACTCAACGTCCTTTATCACGATGAGCTCGGTCAAAAAGTCGTAAAGGAGCCTTTCAAGGTCGACGGACTTCAGAGAGACCTCTTTGGTTACCTTTCCGCGGAGTGTTTTCGGGTCGACCATTATGTCCGTCAGAGCCATGGCGCAGGATTCGAAAAGACCGTTTACCGTGTCAGATTCGGCTTCGAAGGCGATGTCGGCGAGGGCGACGTCGGGGAGGAACTTGTAAGTCATGCCAGGGGATTCTGTTGGCCCAATGCCCAAAGCTCTTAACCTATGCGCAAGTCTAAGGGATTGTTGAAAGGAAGGCTGCTCGACCTTGTCCTCGAGGACCCCTACTCCAACCTTGCGCTCGAAGAAGGGCTCTTCATTGAGGCAGAGGTTCCCACTCTCAGGGTCTGGGAGAACCAGAAGTCAATTGTGATCGGGAGAGCCCAGCTAGCGAAGTACGAGACCGATTTGGAATACTGCAGGAACCGGTCAATTCCTATTGTGAGGCGCATGAGCGCAGGGGGAGCAGTGTTCAACGGACCAGGGAACCTGAATTGGTCTTTCTTCGTGCCTCGAAACGGAAACTCACCAGGGCCCATGGGCGATGCAAAATCTGTTTTCAACTCGTTTGCATCAATCGTCAATGAAGCTCTGAGGAAGTGCGGAGTCAGGAGCGAGTTCGTCCCCCCGAACACCCTGGTCGATGATTCTGGCAAGATCTGTGGAATGGCGGCCTACATGTCGAAGGAGAAAGTGCTGTGCCACGGGACTCTGCTGGTCGACGCCGACCTCCAAGAGGCTCAGATGTTGACAAGGCCCTCGGCGACGAAAATTGCCAGACGCTACCCGAGGAGCAGGTTCGCACATGTATCGAATTGCGGAGTCAAGCGGTCAGATTTCGTTTCCGAATTGGCCGGGTCCTGGCTCGGGTTCGAGATTGAAGAGTGGACGGCGGGGGAGAGGAAGGCCACGTCTCGGCTGGTCGAGAAGTACAGAAGCCCCGAATGGAATCTAGGCGACCCTTTCGGCGGGAAGAATCTCTAGTTCCTTGCCCGCCTTTTCGAAGGCGCCGATGGCGAAGTCGAGGTCCTCCCTTGTTAGCATCGCGTTCATGATCGTCCGTATCCTTGCCTTCCCCTGGGCCACCATGGGAAAGACGATTGGGAGGGCAAAGACTCCGATTTCGAAGAGCCGGGAGCTCAGCCTCTTGGCTTTCCCACTGTCTCCGACCATGACCGGTGTGATGGGGGTCTCGCTCTTCCCGATGTCGAATCCCAGGTCGCCCATTGCTTTCTTGAAGTAACGAGTGTTCTCCCAGAGCCTCTGTACATGCTCAGGCTCATTCTCGAGTACGTCGACGGCGGCGAGGCAGGCGGCTACGACAGCCGGGGGGTGCGAGCCGCTCAGAAGCCAGGTCCGAGACTTGTTGTATGCGAAGTTGACTAGGTCGCGGGAGCCGGAGACGTGGCCCCCGACTACCCCGAAAGCCTTGGAGAACGTCCCCATCTCGACGTGGACCCTGTCCCTCGGGAGCTTGAAATGAGAAACGATGCCCCTTCCCCCGTCCCCGAGGACGCCTTCGCCGTGGGCGTCGTCAACGTAGACCATGGCCCCGTGTTCCGCCGCGACTGCGGCTACCTTGTCGAGAGGTGCAATGTCTCCGTCCATGGAGAAGACTCCGTCAGTTATCACCAGAATCCGTCGAAATGAGGGAGAGGCCTTCTCAGATTCGTCGAGGACATTGCCAAGGTCCGCGGGGTCGGCATGCTTGTAGACCTTCCTTTCAGCTTGGGAAAGCCTGACACCGTCGATGATGCTGCCGTGGTTCAATTCGTCGCTCACTATGAGGTCCCCCTTCCCCGCAAGCTGGGGGATCAGCCCTGAGTTGGCCGCGAACCCGGTCTGGTACACGAGGGAAGCCTCTGCGTCCTTGAATCTGGCCAAACGCCTTTCGAGCTCCATGTGCAGGTCCATGGTCCCAGCTATCGGCCTCACGGAACCGGACCCGGCGCCGTGGGTCTCTACCGCCCTTATGGCGGCCGCTTTCAGCCTGGGGTGGTTGCTGAGCCCGAGGTAATTGTTGGAACAGAACATGAGGACTCTCTTCCCGTCGACAATGCACCAGGGGGTGCTGGGCCCTCCGAGGACCCTCAGCCTCCAGTCAAGCTCCTGTCGTACCAGGTCGTCGTATTCCTGCCGAAGGAATGATGTCGGGTCTCTCATGATACTGCTGCCCGAAGCTGCGAGCAGGTGTTAAACGCCTTTCCCTTCGACGGCTAGTCGCGGACGGAGTTTAGTGAGCATGTCCGCGACCATCCGCTGCAGGTCGTAGTCATACTTCCATCCCCAGTCGCGCCTCGCCTCGGAGTCGTCGATGGACATTGGCCAGGAATCGGCGAACTTTTGTCTTTGGTCGGGGGAATAGGAGACTTTGAAGCCGGGGATGTGCTTGTGTATTTCCGCGGCCAGCTCCCCGGCCGAGAAGCTCATTGCAGCAAGGTTGTACCCTAGATGACGGGGGACATTCTTCGGTTCGGCCTCCATTATCCTCGCCGTCGCCTTCAGGGCGTCGGGCATGTACATCATTGGGAGGACAGTGTCCTCTCTGAGGTAGCAGACATAGGAGCCTTTCTGTATGGCGGCGTAGAATATCTCAACGGCGTAGTCGGTCGTCCCCCCTCCGGGAGGCGCGACGTTGCTGATCAGTCCAGGGTACCGGAGAATTCTGACGTCGAGGCCATACTTTACGAAATAGTAATTGCAGAGGAGCTCTCCTGCGACCTTGGTCACTCCGTAGATTGTCGTGGGGTTTAGAGGAGAGTTCTGCGGGGCGTTGGTCCGTAGGGCGTCAGGGCCGAAGGCCCCGATGGAACTGGGCCAGAAGACCTTTCCAACCCCGTTCGCTTTCGCTCCCTCAAGGACGTGCCTCAGACCGTCCATGTTTACTCGCCAGGCGAGTGTTGGGTCCTTCTCCCCGGTCGCTGAAAGCACGGCGGCCAGGTGGTAGACAGTGTCGACTTTGAACTCCCTAATTGCCCCGGCAACGGCTTCGGCATCCCCCGTGTCGAGATTCACCACCGGTCCGTCCCTGAGCGAGAGGCCCCCCGAAGCCTTGTGGATCGCCGCCACCACGTTGTCCTTTCCATAGAGGGAACGCAGGTGGGGGACGAGTTCGGCCCCAATCTGGCCTGCCGACCCGGTCACGAGGACCCTAGGCAACAAATCGGCCCCCGGTGTACGATGTTTAAGGATTCGGTAAGTCCTACGAAATTATCTTCATCGTGATAGTGGACACCACGCCAGGCTTCGACCTCAGGTTCTCCGCGATTATCGATTTGACGGCCTGGTCGTCGGCTCCCTCGACCATCACAAGCAAGTCGTAAAGACCGTAGAGCTGGTACACTGAAGTGATCCCTGCCATGCCCTTGAGGGCGGAGATGCTCTCCTCCTCAGACCCTGGACTGAGGTTCACGAGGACTATCGCCTTCTCCATGCCGGTGCGTGGGAAATCGATGGGCCTTTGATTAAAGATTGCGCCGACTCGCTCAGGGGTGCGTCATCCGACGAATTGCATCGTCCAATGGAAGGAGCTCCTCATCCCCACTCCTCATGTCTCTGAGTGTTACTCCGCCGGCCTTCATTTCCTTCTCGCCGAGAATAACGGCCCAGGTGGCCCCAAGGCGGCTGGCGTCCTCGAGCTGCTTTGAGAGTGACCTCTGCTGCAGTGGGGACTCGCAAGGAATCCCGCTGTCCCTGATCTGCCTCACAGCACGTTGGGCTTCGGCGGAGACTTCTCTCCCAGCGACGGCCACGAAGGCAAGGTTGCGCGCTTGACGAGGCTCGGCGGAGAGGGACATGGCCATGCGTTCGACTCCTCCGGCAGCACCGGTGGCGGAGAGGTCCTGCCTCCCGAAGAGCTTGGGGAGTGCGTCGTACCTCCCGCCCCCAAAAAGGGACCCGAGTCTAGGGTTCTTGTTGTCCAAGGCCTCGAAGACTATCCCAGTGTAGTATTCGATCCCCCGCACGATGCTCATGTCGTACTCCACGTTATTCAGGCCTCGAGAATCGAGCATGTCCGCCAAAGCCCGGAGCTCGCCTACGGATTCGAGTTTTAGCTCAGAGGCACGAGCGAGGACGTCATCGGGAGTCCCGCGTAGACTTCCGAACTCCAGCAGAGCGTCGACCTCCTTCTCCTTGAATCCCTTGGCCGCGTATTCGGCACTGATCTCTTTCGAGGACTTCTTCCCCACCTTGTCGAGTGCCCGCATGAGCTCGACGAGCCTTGGCTGCTCTGAGATTCTCATGCTCTTTCGTATGAAATCCTCGACGACCCGCCTGTCCCCCACCTTGATGGTGATGTCCATTATGCCTGCATGCTTGAGGATGGAGGAGCTTGCGTCTATGACCTCGGCGTCGGATTCAGTCGAAGGAGGGCCGAAGATTTCGAGATCCCATTGGTGAAACCACCTATACCTGCCGTACTGAGGCTCATCGTAACGCCAGATCCCCCCGAAGGCCGCGAGCTTCGCTGGGAGGCGCAAGTCCTTGCGGGAGCAGACGTAGCGTGTGATCCCCACGGTCAGGTCGAAACGAAGGCCTAAGTCCCGTCCCCCTTTGTCCTTGAATGAGTAGATTTCTTTGTCGATCTCCTCGCCGCTCTTGGCCCTGAGAATGCTCAGGTGCTCGAGAGAGGCCGGCTCCATAACCTGGAAGTTGTAAATGCGACAGACCTCCTCGAACGCTGCCCTTACCTTGGACTGAAGTGCGTAACGCTCGGGCTCCACGTCGTCGACGCCCCTCGGGAGGGAGAGGTCCAAGCTAGTCTGCCTTCTTGCCAATAGCAGAGAGTTGCGCGAGCATGGCGGTCAGCTGTAGTTCAGGCTGGGAGCCCTGGACGAGTCTGAAGTCGTATTCGGCAAGAATCGAAATTGCTTTCGCCATGTCGGGGACGTTCAATGAGCCAAGGGCCTCGTTGGCAAACCTCAGGAAATCTCGTTCAGGGATCCCGTAGACGCGAGTGAGCTCTACCATTTTGGTCCTCGCTGCGTCAAAGTCCCCCTCGATTGCGAGGCCGATGATTTCGGCCACCCTCGCCTTGATACTGGCACCTGAGGCAGACTTCACCGAATCCGTCGTGATTTCTCCTTCGGCTGAGGCGGTCTGCATGAGGTTGATTGCCTGCCTGAGGTCCCCCTGGGTTGCCTCGTAAATGGCCCCGAAGACAGTGTCACCAGAGTGCTTGAGCTTCTCCTTCTTCGCTATGGATTTCAGATGTTCCGCTACAGAGGCTTCATCGAGTCGCTG
>JAPCJM010000015.1 GCA_027886945.1 Nitrososphaerota archaeon | reverse complement strand
ATATCACATGGCCCCGTTCTCCGTGGACGAAAGGAAGAACCCCGCTCCGTCCAGAAGGGAGATCGAGATTTCGAAGGTGATCAGGGAGGCCCTTGTGCCGGCGGTAATTGTCGAAGACTATCCCAGGACGGCCATCGAAGTCTGGGTCGAGGTCCTGCAGTCTGACGGCGGCTCCAGAGTAGCGGGGATCACAGCCGCATCTCTCGCTCTTGCCGACGCGGGGATCAACATGAGAGACCTAGTGGTGGGATGCTCCTGCGGCATAATCGACGACCACGTGGTCGCAGACCTTGACGACACCGAGGACAAGGAGGGAAGCGGGGACATGCCTGTCGCAATCATGCCCAACCTGGGACTGGTGTCTCTTTTGCAGGTCGACGGAATCTACACCCGGGACCAGTTCAAGAAGGCGTTTGAGCTCGCAATCGAGAAGGGCAAGCAGGTCTACACGATGCAGAGGGAGGCGTTGACCTCGAAGTTCTTCGGAGGGGAGCCGATGACCACAGAGGTTGAGGAGGTTGCAGAGTAGTTGTCGATGAAGAAGAATTACGTGGTGGAGACGATAAGGAAGGCTCAGATGGTGCAGCTCCTGGCGGACGGGAAGAGGATGGACGAGCGTGCCCTCGACGAGCATAGACCCCTAAAGATTGAGACCGGGATAATACCAAAGGCAAACGGGTCGGCCAAGGTCACGCTTGGGAACACCCAGGTCATCGCAGGGGTGAAGATAGCCACTGGTACGCCCTTCCCCGACACACCCGACAAAGGGCTCTTGGTCGTGAACGCGGAGATTCTCCCGATGGCCTCTCCGTACGCCGAGCCCGGCCCGCCGAGCGAGGAGGCGATCGAGCTGGCCAGAGTGGTGGACAGGGGAATACGGGAGTCGGAGATGGTCGACCTTACCAAGCTCTGCCTCATTCCGGGCAAGAGCGTCGTGACGGTCTTCGTCGACTGCAACGTGATGAACGTAGATGGTAACCTGTTCGACGCGACTAGCTATGCCGTTGTGGCCGCCCTGAGGACTTCCAAGATGAAGAAGTATGTTGTCAAGGACGAAAAGGCTGAGGCAACCGATGAGGTCGTGCCCGTCAAGGTCGAGAAAACTCCGGTCTCAGTCACGTTGGCCAGGATAGGGGACAGGCTCGTCGTAGACCCCAATACAGAAGAGGAGGCGTCCATGGACATGAGGATTACCATAACAACAGACGATGACGGCAACGTTGTCGCCAGTCAAAAGGGGGAGGCGAGCACTATCACCCCAGCCCAGGTCCTCGAAGCCGTCGACACATCGATCAGAGTAGGAAAGGAAATCCGAAAGTTGATTCTGGGGGCCGCGAAATAATGCCAAAAGCAAATGAGAGTCTGAAGGGGCTCGGGCAGAAATATGGCGGTACACTCAGGAAAAGGTACGCCAGGGTCTTCAGGACGCTTAAGCAAGCCCGAGAGTGTCCGGCGTGCTCGAGCATGAAGCTCAGTCGGACCGCCTCGGGGATATGGAGTTGCAAAGTGTGCGGCTACACCGTGGCGGGTGGCGCGTATTCGCTAGAGCAGGCTGCAAAATAGTATTCATTGCCTGTTAGCTTCATAGCCTCACGGGGTACAGATCACCAGGGAGAAGTAGTCTTACAATGATTGAATTTAACCAGGGAAGAATGGGGCCTTAAGTATCGTTCAGACGTAAATTTTCGGATTCTTGAGTGGAACCTAAGTTCACCAAGCCTCGAATTCATGACGGACCAGATTTGACTCACGGCGGATTGAACCCATACAGTTCTTGGAGACAGGTAGCAGCTTATTTCGATGGCGATGGAAGTGTCTCAATTCGGGTTCGCACATTCACTCTGACCTTCTCGCTGGAATTCTCAGAGAGTTATCTCCCCCAGCTAGTCCAAATTAGAGACTTCCTGACGGCAGAGGGAATCCCCACCCGCGCGATAAAGACCCAGCGGAGGATGTCGGGGCGCACCACGAATTACGTGCTCACTGTGTACGCTCAACGTGAGGTCCAACTCCTTTGCAAGCTTATGCTTCCATTCGCATTTAAGAAGGAATAGGATTTGCAAATAGCGATCGACTACTTGGAAGACAGGATTACTGGAGAAGAGGCGTTGCGAAGGCTGAACGTTGCAATCGAATCGGGAAGACGAGAAGGGCTTCTTCGGACTGTGTCGATGCCATTTAGCAAGTCCGAAGGAATCAAAATCTCAGCACTGATAGGGGGAAGACGGAGTAGCGCAAAGAGGGCCAAACTGACCCACGAACAGGTGGAATCGTTGCGGAGCCTTCGAGCCAAATCAGGGGAATCGTATGCACGATTAGCTCGTTTATTCGGAGTGTCATCCGATGTAGTGAGGGCTGCCCTTGGGAAGAAGTGAACGCTCGACTACCTCGAGTGATTTGGTCCTATGACCTCTCGCAGGCCAAAGCCAGATAGACCCATTCGGTTCGTTGAGCTGAAGATCGCCTTTAGGGCGGACAAGAAGACGGCGAACGCGATCAGGCAGTCATTCCCATCCGCGAAGTTACGCAATGGACTGTGCGAGGTCAAGATCGAGTCAGAGCAGCCGGCGGAAATGGCCGAAAGGGCGAGGGAGCTCCTCGACAAAATCAGGTCGGTCGCCCAGAACCCCGAAAGGCTATAAGTAGATACGAGGTCGCCGGACCGAAAATGAGCCAGCCCGAGCTTCCGCCGATTATCAGAGAACAGCTGGCGAGGTTCGACCAGACTCAGCAAAACCTGCAAGCGGTGATGGCTCAGAAGCAGCAGGTGGAACTGGAACTCTCGGAGACAGAGAAGGCCCTTGAAGAATTGCAGAAGGCTGCGGAAACAGAGGCGGTTTACAAGTTCGCGGGAAACCTGCTTGTGAAGGTGAAAAAGGAGGACGTAATGAAGGAACTAAACGAGAAAAAGGAGCTCGCTAACACAAGAAAGATGGTGCTAGCGAAGCAGGAGACCAGGTTCAAGGACAGCCTGAGGGACCTTCAGACCAAAATCGACGAAGCGGTAAGGGGCAAGCAGTCCCAGGCGCAGCCACCTGGGGACGCCTAGGTATACAGCGCCCCCTTGACCACCGACGCCGTGCTCAGGAAGTTCCCGTTTCTTGATGCCAGGGATTTGCACAGGGCGGCCGTCGTGTGCCACCGGAATGCGGACGCCGACGCTTATCTTTCGGCATATGCCCTCGCGAAGCTGATCAGGAGCCTCGCCCCTCGGTGCGAGGTCGTCATAGTGACCCCAGGGGGGATGACTACGCTGACGACTAAGCTGAGCGAAAGATTCCCACACAGGACTGTGCAAGAGAGCACGGAGGAATACGACCTGTATGTTGCCGTGGACGTAGGGGATGAGGAGCTCCTTAACGACTGGAAAGACAAGATGAGGGCCAGCGGGGGGGTGAAGGTGCTTGTTGACCATCACCCGCTGCGGCAAGGAAACACCTACGACTTGACGATAGTGGACGAGGGGGCGACATCGGCGGCCGAGGTGGTCTTCGGCCTCTTCCAGGACCTCTCCGTCGACATAGACGGGCAGACAGCGCAGGCGTTGCTGGAGGCCTTGATGTTCGACTCGTCCCACCTCGCCATCGCCGGGCCGTCTGGGTTGAGGACAGTGGTGAAGCTGTTGGATGCTGGGGCCGACGTGGCGTTGGCGAGGAGAGAGCTGAGGAGCGAGCCCGACCGCGGAGAAGTCTTGGCGAAGCTGAAGGGAGCTCAGAGGCTCAAGATCTACAGGGCCGGGGACTGGGTCGCGGCGTCGAGCATCGTCGGCTCGTTCCAGGCCCACGTGGCCAGGTCGCTCGTGTACCTTGGGGCGGACATAGCGGTGGTGTGCGGGGAATCAGAGGGAGAAACGAGGGTCAGCCTGAGGTCCACTCAGAGGTTCCTGGACGGGACGGGGGTCAAACTGGGGACCCAGGTGAGCGAGGAGATGTCGAGGAGGCTTGGTGGTCACGGTGGGGGACACTCAACGGCAGCGTCTTTCTCCACCATGGTGAGCGAAGATGAAGCCCTGGACGCGACGCTCAAGCGAGTGGGAGAGCTCCTGGGCGAGGTCCACGAGCTAACCTAGGCATACTTCTTCGAAGCAGGGTTGTTCAGGAAGCCCTCGAATGATAGTTTGAACCACGGGGTGTAGGATTCAGGGTGTGAGCGAAGGTCACCCTGCACATCTTTGACAGTTGCCCACCTGACGGACATCATCTCGTCGCTGTTCGGTGTGATCTTGCCGTCGAACTCCCCCACCAGGACCCTGCAGAACTCGTTCTCTGCGTTTTCACCCTGGGGAGCGAAGTAGACAAACGAATGCATGTCGGTCAGAGGACCTACGTTTGCTCCCAATTCCTGGAGGGCCCTCCTTTTCGCCGCCTGCTGGTAGGTCTCCCCGGGGTACACGTGGCTGGTGAATGAGACGTCCCATGCGCCTGGCCAGAGGAGCTTCTTCTTGCTCCGCTGCTGAAGGAGCAGTTTCCCGTCGTGGAAGACAAAGGCAGTGTAGGCCCTGTGGCGTTTTCCCTTGCCTGAGTGACAATTCTCTCGTGAGTCAGTCCCTATCTCGTTGTCGTTGTCGTCGACGAGGATCAGTATTTCCTGCTTCTGCATGACCAGAAACATTGTGTTTTGATTGTAGATAAGTCAATCGCCCTTTTTATGGAGGGTGAGGGCGCCCGGGCCAGATGCAGCTAGAGGTGAGGGGGAGGGTGTTCAGCGGGATGGGAAAGGGGAGGTACTACGTTGGTCACCCGGAATACCAGAAGAGGTTCGAGGAGTGTTTGGGGTATCGCCCCTACCCGGGCACCCTCAACGTCAAGTTGGAAGATGATGCTTCGATCGCGGAACTGAAGCATCTGAGGAGCATGGGCGGGGTCAAGGTGGACTCGTTCGTCCGGGACGGCGAGTCATTCAGTGCATTGAATTGCTTCAACGGAATGATGGACGGCCAGAGGGTGACCCTGCTTTTCATCGATGTCACCTTTTACAACGAGAGCGTCGCGGAACTGATTTCGCCAGTCTTCCTAAGAGACAAATTCGGTCTGAAGGACGGAGAGCTGGTAACATTCTCCATCGAAGCGCCAGATCCTACTTCAGGAAAGCTGTGACGGAACACTCATCGCCGTCCCTCAGCTTGAGGACCCTTCTCAGGTTGATTGGTGAGATGACTTCTAAGACTGAATTGTCGTAGTGCGTCCTTTCGATGGCGAGAACTGCACCTGCATGCTTCCCTGCAATCTTCGCCCTGAAGACCTTCACTGGCCCATAAGATCTTTTGCTATCTGAAAAGCCCGGAATATCGATGCCTTCCATGAGTCCGAGGCGCCGACGTTGCTCAATCATTGCTTCATTCGTTAGGCGGAGGTTAAGGGTCCCCGGAAACGGTTCAAACCCAAGCGCCCGGAAGAACGATTTCGAGTATCCCTTGAGCGAGATGTAGTATCTGCCCTCGT
>JAPCJM010000014.1 GCA_027886945.1 Nitrososphaerota archaeon | reverse complement strand
GAATCTTGTCGACCTCGACGGTCAAGTTCCCATCAGGGGTCTCGATTTCCACCTTCGCCTCTGAGCCATTCTTCGTCACTCGCAGGACCCTGGATTTCACGTAAACCTTGCCCCCCCGACCTTCGAGCTTCCGGTGGACCACTCGGACCACATCGGGGTCGGTCCCAGGTAGCAACTGGTCCATGATTTCCACCACGATAACATCGCTGGCGAGCCTCTGGTAAAGGGATGCGAATTCGAGGCCTATGGCCCCCCCTCCGACGATGAGGAGTCTTCTTGGTGCTGACTTCAGTTCCAGGCCTTCCTTGGAACCTATCACCAGGTCGCCGTCAAATTCCAAGCCAGGCAGACTTGAGGTCCTCGTCCCGGTGGCTATGACCAGATTCTTGCAAAATACTTCTTCCCTGCCGTTGGTGGTAGCAACTACGATTTTGTCCTTGGAGATGACCTCGGCTTCGCCATAGAGGATGGAAGCGTGGTATCCTTTGAGGAGTAGTTCGATCCCCCCGACGAGCCTTGAGACTACTTCTGATTTCCACTTCTGCATCTGGACAAAGTCGACGGAGATTCCCGAAGCCCTCAGGCCGTACTTTTCCGCTTCCTTCACCTTGTCGACAAGCTTTGCGACTGTGATGAGGGACTTCGAAGGAATGCAACCATAGTTGACGCACTCTCCCCCCAGCCTGTCTGCTTCGATCAAGACAGTCTTGAGGCCGAGCTGTGCCGCGCGAATGGCGCAGACATAGCCTCCGGGACCTCCGCCGATGACTGCGACGTCCACTTCAATCAAGACGAGTTCCTTTGGGGTTCGCATCGTCTTATCGGCTTAAACATTGCTCAAGCGGGGAGCGGCTACAATACTTCCGAGAGGAGTCTCTTGGTGTCCTGGATCGTTTCTATCACGCGAGACGTGAACCTAGCTGCGTAGGCTCCGTCTACGACTCTGTGGTCAAAGGTAAGCGAAAGATAAGTGATGTCTCTTATCTCGATCTTTCCGTCGCGGACCACGGGGCGCTTGGTGATCTTGTGAAGGCCCATGATTGCCACTTCGGGGAGGTTTATGATCGGGGTGGCAAAGATGCCGCCGATTGCGCCAACGTTAGTCATTGTGAATGTCGAGCCATGGACCTCGTCAAGGGTCAGCTGACCATGCCTGGCTTTGTCCGCAAGCCTTTCGATCTCTCCCGCCAGCTCGAAAATGTCCCTTGTGTCCACCGATTTGACCACTGGCACGACGAGGCCCTGCTCAGTGTCTGTGGCAATTCCGATGTTGTAGTATTTCTTCAGGATGATGTTGCCGTTCGGCTCGTCGAGAGAGGAATTGATGTATGGGAACTCCTTGAGCGCGGGCACTAGGGCCTTGATGATGAATGGGAGGAAGGTAAGGTGGACCCCTCGCTTTTCGGCGCTCCCTTTGAATGCCTCCCGCAACTGGACCAGCTCCGTCATGTCGGCTTCGTCAACGTGGGTCACCTGTGCCGTTGTTTGGAGAGACTTCAGCATCCTCTCGGAAATCGTCTTCCTGATGCCTCTCAGAGGAACCAGTTCCTCCTTTGGCCCAGCTTGGACGTGGGCAGACGGTGCCTGCTGAACAGAAACGGTCGCCGGGCCCGACCTGGAGCCACCGGCGGACTTTCTGACGTCGTCATCGGTTACTCTCCCTTGGGGACCTGAGCCCCGCACCGTGCCTATGTCTACTCCCATTTCTCTTGCGAGCCTTCGCGTTGCTGGGGTGGCGAGCGATCCTTGAGTTGGAGTAGCCGGCTGTGCCTGAGTCACTGTTGCGGCTTGGACAGGTCTCGAGGTAGCCGGAGCTGAGCCAGAGACTGAGGGTGCTGTGCCAGTGCTCCCATCGTCGATAATCAAAATTGTCTGGCCCACCTTGGCGACGTCTCCCTCCTTCACCAAGATCTTGGAGACCTTACCGCTTCTGGGGGCCGGAATCTGGACATTGACCTTGTCGGTCATCACTTCCACGATTGGTTGATCTTCCTTGATTTGATCCCCTTCCTTCGCCATCCACTTGAGAATCTCACCCTCGGCGATACCTTCTCCGAGGTCTGGTAGCTTGAATTCGAACGCCATTGACTTTCTGAACTAGCGGGACGGACCGACTCTTTTAGCGTTTTCCGGGGAAGTTAGTAGCTTACCAGGTCGGAGGCCGCTTTCACGATTCTGTCCTTGTTAGGGATGTAGTAGTCCTCGAGCTTTGCCAGAGGGATTATGGTATCGAACCCTGTCACGCGCTTGATTGGCGCCTTCAGGTAGTCCAGCGCCTTGTCGGCAACTGTTGCGGCCACTTCCGCCCCTACTCCAAGGGTCCTCGGTGCCTCGTGCACTATTACCAGCCTGCCTGTCTTCTGGACTGACGCCAGGATTGTGGGGAAGTCGAGAGGAGAAACCGTCCGGAGGTCAATCACCTCTGCGGAGATTGAACGTTCTTCTTGCAGAGAGATTGCGGCCTGAGTCGTTGGGACCATCATCGCTCCATAGGATAACAACGTGATGTCCGTCCCTTCCCTGACAATCTTTGCCTTGCCGATTGGTACCCTGTAGTCTGCTTCTGGAACGTTCATCTTCGGAGTGTCGTAGAGCTTCTTTGGCTCCATGAAAATTACCGGGTCTGGCTCAAGGAGTGCCGAGGACAGAAGCCCCTTGGCGTCGAAGGGATTTGACGGGATGACCACCTTTAGCCCGGGCGTGTGCGAATAGTAGGCCTCGGGCGAATCCGAGTGATGCTCTGGTCCCCGGATTCCAGCGCCATAGGGAAAACGGATGACCCCTCTGCAAGTATACCTCCCTCTGGTCCTGTTCCTCATCCGGGCGACGTGGCTGAAGATCTGGTCGAAGGCAGGGACGGAGAACCATTCGAACTGGAACTCGGCAACGGGGACCATGCCTCCTGCTGAGAGGCCCACGAAGATTCCTGCGATCCCGAGCTCTGCAA
The DNA here is from genome assembly GCA_027886945.1 of Nitrososphaerota archaeon. The sequence goes on along the minus strand of JAPCJM010000014.1, from coordinate 2,520 downwards.
GCGGAGTGTCAAAGACCCGGTCCGGGCCGAATTCGTCCTGCAGACCCCGGGTGACCTGAAAGACGCCCCCGTTCTTTCCGACGTCCTCGCCAAAGATGACGACCTTCTTGTCCCGCTGGAGCCCTTCTCGGAGTGCCATGTTCAATGCGTTCCTGATGTTGACCCCGGGCTTCCCGCCGGTCACCGTGGGTTCGGATTGTTCGCTCCTAGGGGGAAGGCTCCCTCCGAAGGCTTCAGCACGCTGTTCAACCAAGGCGGGAGTGGGCGAGGAGTACATGTAGTCGAACATGACAGTCGGATCGGGAGTGACCATGGCCCGGTAGGCCGTCACGGCCTCGTCCATTCTCTTCTGTGCTGAAGCAGTTATGGCATCTTTGGACTTGTCGTCGAGCAGCCCACGTGACCTCAGGTATTTTTCGAGCCTGGATATCGGGTTACGCTTCTCCCATTCGACGACTTCGTCGGGGGCCTTGAGTTTATTGGAGACGAGCTCTGCCGTCGTGTGAGGTCCCATCCTGTAGGTCGAGAATTCGATGAGGGTCGGGCCTCCTCCCCTCCGAGCCTTCTCCACCGCATATTTCGTCGCCTCGTATGATGCTATGGCGTCGTTGCCGTCGACAAGGATTCCCTCGAAACCGTAGGCGACCGCTTTCTGGGCGATTGTCTTCGCGGCGGTCTGTCTGTCCCTCTTCACAGATAGGGCCCACTGATTGTTCTCGACGCCGAAGACGACCGGGAGGTCGTAGACCCCGGCGAAGTTCAGAGCTTCATGGAAGTCGGCCTTGGAAGTGCCACCGTCTCCTGTGACGGCGAAGGTCACCGACTTTTCTCCTTGCAGCCGTCTTGCCATTGCGAGGCCAACAGCGTGGGGGAGCTGGGTCGCCACTGGGACAGCGAGCGGGAACATGTTGAGGCCCTCGGGTATCTGCAGTCCTCTCTCGTCTCCGCCCCAGTATTGCAGGAGCTTGGAGGCGGGCATGCCGAAGGCGAGCATCCCGGCGGAGTCTCGGTACATTGGGACATACCAATCCCCTGTTTCCAAGGCGCCGACGGACCCGACCTGGCAGCCCTCCTGCCCCTTGCCCGGTGCGTAGGTGCCTATTTCCCTCAGCGTCGAGAGGTTGGTTGCCTTATCGTCGAACAGTCTGCCGAATGTCATCTGCTCGTAGAACTTTCTTAGGGTCTCTGGAGTTAGGTTCGGGTCTTTCCCCCTGATCGTGCCTTCGGGAGTGAGCCTCTGATAGAGCATCTCGTCCGCGCTCGTGAATTTGAAGTCGGCCTCGCTGAAGATTCTGGGGACTGCGTCAGCCCCGGAACTTTTCAGAGAGTCAGCTGCTGTCAAACGTCTGTTTTGACCTCCGAGGTCATATAAGATTGGCGCCGTCGGGCGTCGTTTTCGACCGCTGTCCTGATGAAATACTCCCCGGCTTTGTAGCTGCTCCGAACCAGGGGGCCGGAAGCGACGTACCTGAAGCCGAGGCCTTCTCCCATGACCCTGTATCTTTCGAACTGGTCAGGGTGTACGTAATCAACGACCTTCAAGTGCCTCGAGGATGGGCGCAGATACTGGCCGACGGTGAGGAAGTCGACATCGGCCTGCCTCAGATGGACCATGGCCTGCCTGACCTCCTCTTCTGTTTCGCCGAGGCCCACCATGATTGAGGACTTCGTGTAGATGTGAGGAGTCAGTTTTTTCACGTTCTTCAGCACGGACAGAGACTGCCAGTAATGCGCCCTCGGATCCCTGACCGAAGGGGTCAGGGACATCGTCGTCTCGATGTTGTGGGCGATGACATCAGGCCTGGCGTCGACCACCTGCTTTAGCGGGTCCAACTCCCCTTGGAAGTCTGGGATGAGCACCTCGACCAACAGACCGGGATTTTTCTCCTTGACCAGCCTGATGGTGTTTGCAAAGTGCGAAGCGCCGCCGTCAGGAAGGTCGTCCCTGTCGACGGAAGTCAGGACGACGTAGGTCAATCCCATTTGGGAGAGGGCGAAGGCGACGTTTTCGGGCTCGAGCTGGTCCAAGGCACCCTGGGGCCTTCCAGGTGTAACCATGCAAAAGCGACAGGCGCGGGAGCATGTGTCCCCCATCAGCATCAGGGTGGCAGTCCCACCTCCCCAGCATTCGTGAACGTTGGGGCAATGAGCTTCCTCGCAGACTGTGTGGAGGTTCAGGTTTCGAAAAAGATCTTTGAGGTCTTGATAGTTTTGACCCTTCGGGGGGCCTACGGTCAGCCACTCTGGCTTCTGTTCGGCAGGCAAGTTCAGCTGCCGACTAGTACTTTCAGCCTGTCAAAATCCTTTACGGATAGATTGCCATCGCAGGCAGAACATCCCTCCACCTGGAAACCGGGTTCAAGGTCGCCGTGCAGGGTGCACATCATGTGGTTGAAGCGGACATAGTCGAGGACTTCGGTCATGGATTTGAGAGCTTCCCTTTGGTCTGGGGCATCAGACGACAGCTCTTGGGCTATCTTGTCGGCTGCCTTCGCCACCGTGGTGTCGCTTTCGAGGTTG
>JAPCJM010000013.1 GCA_027886945.1 Nitrososphaerota archaeon | reverse complement strand
TCAACACGCTCGAGGCGTCAGTTATGTCCACGTTTCCGTTGTGTATGGCGGCATACTGCAGTACCTGCTCTTCGGAGTCCTGGGCTGGCCGGGGCTTGTAGATGGTCCCCAGGATGGCGGCCTCTTCCTCGTCCTCCTCGCCGGTGGCCAAGAGTGGAATCCTTCTCTCAATGTCTTGCGGCTCCTTCCTAATCTGAAGTGGAGCGGACACCAGGGAGCGCTTCATCTCTTCTGCCCTTTCCTCGGCGAGCTTCCTTGCTTGTTCCACGAGTTCTTCGCCGTTCTCCGTCTGTATGTTCAGCGATATGGTTGGCGAAACATGACTTATTTCTCCCATAGTCTCGGTAAGGGCGTTGTTGATATTTTCTGAAGCCTCGTCCAGAGAAGGTACAATCCCTTGCACCGTCTTGTTGACCTTGCGCAGGACCCTGAACGCATTGCTCATGTGGGACATGACCTCACCCACGTCGACTATGCTTTCGAGCCTCAGAATGACCTGGGTGAGCGCAAGCTCGCTGGCGTAGACGACCTTGCCAACTTTCCTCAGTTCCGCCCATTCGTTTGCATACACGTTCGCCTTCGATTCATCCTTTAACTGCATGGCCTTGATGGTCGTGTCGAATAGGGCCTTTCGTCTCTGCTCCAGCTTTGCCCGGAGGTTCTCGAGTTCCTTTCGGTGGAATTCTATTTCTCTTATGGTGGAAGCGATTTTTGGTTTGGGACTGTCGTTTCCAATCCCGATAAAGCGAAGTGGGGCACGGACAGACAAATACGAGACTTCAAAGGTACGCCTCCATAATCATGGGCTAGGTCAAGAAAACCGATACCAACAGGTGAAAAGTTTTCTTTGTCGATATTTTGCGGGAATCATAGCTGATCTTAGGGCCCTAGGAACTGGTTTAGCATGTCTTCTGTGAAAAACAAAGAAAAAGAGTGCGGGAACTCGCGTTCCCGTCTCTAATATGCGCTGGTCTCAGTCCCGGCTTCAGCAGAAGGCAGCGTGCTGGGTATTTCGGGGAATTTTTCCTTCATGCGAGTTTCTGCCACTGCAGATGCCTCGGCAAGGATCTTCTCCGCGTCCTCGTTGGCCGCTTCGAAGTTCAGCGAGTACCCACCAACTGTCCCTGCGTCTACCAGGATGCTACTCAGCAAACCAGAGATTTCACCGATCTCGCTCTCCGCCTCTGGCAGCACGCCCACCAAGCCTTGCTTGACGTTGCGTATCACTGCCATCGCCGGGGTCAGGGTGACTACGATGTCACCGAGTTCCGTGATCGTGTTGAGTCTGAGCACTATCTGCTCCAGAGCGAGCTTGGCCTGAGTTACCATCTTGTTCATCTTTCTGATCTCGGCCAGCTCGTTCGCGAAGACGGATGCGTGCTGTGTGTCGTGTTTTTGTAGAGAGCTTACGACCTTTGCGAAGATCGCGTTGTCTCTGTCTCTGAGCTTGTTGGTTGTAGAATCGAGTTTGGCGACTTGGACTTGGATTTGTCGGACTGCGAGGTCGAGCCTCGGCTTCAGAGGGCCGGGATTCTTTACGGAATCCTTCACCCTTGAGCCGAAACTCTGGCTGTTTGGTTTTTCCCATTTACCTGCGAACGCAGACATGGATAGCTTCGGATATCACGAAGGCCCAAATTCCCTATCTGGAGTGTAGTTTAATTCTCTTCACAACCACATTAAGAATTGTTCCTTGTGGCTAAATTGATTGACTCGGACGTCCAAAGCCTAGGATTTTTAGAGCTTTGAATCGGTTCGATCGGCGTGCGCCCTGTCGCAATTATCTCTGACATACATGCAAACATGGAGGCGTTGGACGCAGTGCTCAGTGAGCTGCTGGGAATGAATGTCTACTGCCTCGGAGACCTGGTCGACTACGGGGCTGAGCCGAACGAGGTCATCGAGACAGTGCGGGATCGCGGAGTCAAGAGCCTGCTCGGGAATCACGACTCGGCTGCGCTCACGGGAGACACCAAGTTGTTCAACGCTAGAGCGGCGATGTCATCGAAATGGACGGCGAAGCAACTGACGGACAAGAGCCGCGAATACCTCAGGAGGCTTCCCCTTGAACTGAGAGTCCCCTTTGGTGATGCTGAGGCATATTTCACGCATGGGAGCCCTGACGATAGGCTCTGGGAATATGTCGACCCCAAGACACACTCCAACCTCTTCGGGCATTATCTCGGCAAGCTCGGAGTCCAGGCGATAGGACTCGGCCACACGCACGTCCCCTATGTGTGGAAAGAAGAGCCCGGAACGGTCTTCAATCCCGGCTCTGTTGGCCAGTCGAGGGACGGGGACAATAGGGCGTCCTATGCCGTCATGTCCTTTGATGCCGGAGAAGCGAGGGTCGAGCTGAGGAGGGTCCCGTACGATTACCACGCAACAGCGTCCAAAATCAGGGCTGCTGGACTTCCTGAATCCTTCGCTGAGAGGCTTGCTTCGGGAACTTGAAATCCTTGAAATAAGAGACCGGTGGACTGAGTGACGCGTTGAGTGGTTACAAAATTCAAGCGACGTTCTAGACCGCACGAAACCCTCAGCGCCGACTATGACTGGAAAAAGCTCGAATCAAAGGTCCGGGATTTCTACAAAGACCCGGCTACAAGATCTCTGATAGCCAAGGCAGTTTCGGGGAGTCGTCCCATCGGCTACGTTGATGGGCCACCTACCTTGAACAATCAGCCGCACATCGGGCACGTCAGAGGGAGGATGATGAAGGACCTGTGGTACAGGTACAGGACCCTCGAAGGAGAGAACATAGTATTCCGTGGCGGATGGGACACCCAGGGGCTCCCTGTCGAACTGCAGGCGGAGAAGGAGATGGGGCTCTCAGGCGACAAGGGGGAAGACTTGCGAAAGGTAGGGGTGGAGAAGCTCGTGGAGGCCTGCAAGCAGCTCATCGGGAAGTACAAGAAAGACTGGGAGGAGGCAGACAAGCTCCTCGGCGTCATGATAGACCACGAAAAGGCCTACATGACTTACAGGGACTTTTACATCGAACGTGAATGGAAATACCTGGAGATTGCCTGGAAGAAGGGATTGCTGGGCGAGGGGTTCAAGGTGGTCCCGTTCTGCCCGAAGTGCCAGACCGCTCTCAGCGCGGCAGAGGTCTCTCTAGGAGGGTACGAGCAGCTTGAGGACCCGAGCCTATACTTCAAGGTGAAACTTGCGGACGGCTCGTTCCTCATTCTATGGACAACGATGCCGTTCACAGTAGTGACCGACGAACTCGTCGGGGTCAAGCCCGACTCTGATTACGAGTACTTCGAGTTCGGGGACGAGACCTGGGTGGTCTGCACCGATCGGGTCGGCGCTCTCGCGAAAGAACTGGCTGTCGAATTCGGACCGACACTCAAGACTGTCAAGGGGAAGGACATGGAGGGGCTCACCTATCAGCATCCTTTGCTGGACGAAATCCCGGGCCTGAATGACGCCCGGTTCAAAGGGAGAATCCACTTTGTGGTGGCCGAGGAGTATGTGGACGTCACCACTGGGACCGGGTTGGTCCACATGTCCCCTGCAAACGGGGAGGAGGACTTTGCGGCGGCGCAGCGAAGAGGGATCCCTGTCTTCGCACCATTCGACGACCAGGTCAAGTTCACCGTGGACGCCGGGAAGTTCGCGGGGCTCTTCGCTCGAGACGCCGACGAGGTGGTCGTAGAGTCTCTCCGGGAGAAGGGTGCTTTGGTGAAAGCCGGGAGAATCACCCACGAGTACCCGGTCTGCTGGCGGTCGGACGACAGGCTGGTATGGCTCGCCCGGCGGGAGTACTTCTACTGGGTGGACCGGGTCAGAAGCCAGTTAGTAGAGGCCGCGGCCAGTGTCGATTACTTCTTCGAGGCTCCTAGAAACAGGTTCCTCGCCTCAGTGGCCGAGTCCCCGCCGTGGTGCATAACCAGGGAAAGGTTCTGGGGGACGCCACTCCCGATCTGGGCCTGCGAAAAGTGCGGGACGAAGACGGGGGCATTCTCTAGGAAAAGAATCCTTGAACTTGCCGTGGAGACCCCGGACGGCCGCAACTTCGAGCTCCACAGGCCGTGGATCGACCGAGTGGTCCTCAAGTGCCCCAGCTGCGGCGGGTGGGCCGTAAGGGAGCCATTTGTCCTTGACACCTGGCACAACAGTGGTTCTTCCCCCTATGCTTCATTCACCGACGCCGAGTTCAAGCGCCTTGTCCCCGTCGGGTTCCTCACAGAAGGGATAGACCAGACGAGAGGATGGGCATACACACTCCTACTGCTCAATGTGATCCTGACGGGCAAGCCGCAGTCACCGTACAGGAAATTCCTCTTCCAGGGTCATGTGCTCGACCAGAACGGGGTGAAGATGAGCAAAAGCCTTGGCAATGTGATACAGGGGCTGGACCTCCTCAGGAATAACTCAGTCGATGTGCTAAGGCTCTATGTCATCTCGAAGGCCTCACCTCCTGATTCTGTCAGCCTCGACCTGAATGAGATGGGGGGGAGGTCATATCAAGTGATCAACACCCTCTACCACCTTCACCTTTACCTTCAGCAGAACGGGGCCGTTGATGGATACGAAGCCGCAAAGAACTCACTCGCATGGGCGACGAAGAGGAAGCTCCTCACGACGGTCGACAAGTGGATGCTGTCCAAGCTCACTGCTGCGGAAAACAAAGTATTGGAGTCCTTTCGGACAGCAGCATTCAACGACGCGGCGAAGTCGCTTGAAGAGCTAGTCATCACCCATCTCAGTCAGACCTACATCAGGCTAGTGAGGAACGAACTTTGGAAAGATGACCCAAAGGAGCGAGGGCGCAGGCTGGCGATCTACGCAGTGCTGGGTGAAGGTCTAAGGACCTCTGATGTTTTGCTCCACCCGATTTCGCCGTTCGCGACCGAGTTCCTTTACCAGGAAGTTTTCGCGGGCAAAAAGAGTTGGAAGTCCCCGTTACTGGCGCTCGGGAGAACCAAGAGGGCAAAGGTTGCCTCACCCGCTGCGGAAAGCATAGTGGACCTGGCGCTTGTCGCAGAGGACGCGTGCAACTCCGCCAGGACGAGGGCCAAGCTGAAGAGGCGCTGGCCCCTGCGGTCAGCAACATTGTTAGTCCCTGCGAAGTCGGCGAATGTAGCGGGCAGGGCAAGGGGGACCGTCGCCCTCCTATGCAACGTGAAGGAAGTGTCGGTAGTTGCATCGGCAGCAAAGTTCCCAGCCAACTTTCTCCTGAGGCCAAACTCCTCGCGGGTCGGAGCCTTGTTCAAGGAGAGGACAAGAGACGTCCTCGCCGCGACTGGACCCCTACAAGGGGCCGGGGCCTTGAAAGCGTACCTATCATCCAAACCGCTGAAAGTTACGACCCAGTCAGGGGTCGTAGAGGTACCGGTTTCTGCGTTCGAACTGGTGACAACTCCAGACGAAGGGTACGAAGTGGCGGAGAAGGAAGGGATGTTCGTCGTAATTACCAAGGATAGAGACCCGAAGCTGGTGGCCGAGGGCTTGGTCAGGGACGTTGCCAGGAGGCTCCAGGCGCTCAGAAAGGAGAAAGGGTTCGTCCCCACGGCAATGCTCCGGTCGGCCTCCGTCGCAGGGCTTGAGGACGAGGACCTGGAGCTGCTCAAGCCATTGTCGAAGGAGATCGCATTCCTTGTCAGAGTGAAGAGGGTTGAACTCGCGAAGGAGAAGACTGCTGAAGGGGATTG
>JAPCJM010000012.1 GCA_027886945.1 Nitrososphaerota archaeon | reverse complement strand
GAAGCCGGTGGTCCTCGAGGTGGGGGTTTCAGGCGGCGACCTGAAATCGCAGGTGGAGTTTGTCCTCGGTCTTATTGGAAAGAAGGTCAAGTTCACGGAGGTCTTCAAGTCTGGCATGTACGTGGATGTCCTTGGCATAACGAAAGGAAAGGGGTTCGAGGGCGTAATCACGAGGTTCGGGGTTAAACGCAAGCAGCACAAATCAAGGAAGACTGTTAGGGAGGTCGGTGTCATAGGTCCTTGGCACCCGGCTGCGGTGATGTACACTATCCCGAGGGCCGGGCAGATGGGCTTCCACCAGAGGACCGAAACGGGGAAGAGGATTCTGTTGGTGGGGAACGCCACTTCGAACCCAATCACCCCAGCAGGGGGCTTCGAACACTTTGGGAACGTGGCAGGAGACTACGCAGTGGTCGGTGGCTCAGTCCCTGGCCCGGCGAGCAGGTTTGTGATGGTGAGGCTTAAGGTCAGAGGGTTTTCGAAGTCCCAGGCTCCGCCTCAAGTGCTCGAAGTGAGCACGATGGCGAGGAGGAGATAGAGTTGAAGGCAGAGGTCGTTGGAATAAACGGGAAGACTTCGGGGGAGGTCGACGTGCCGAAGGTCTTCGCAACCGAATTGAGACCCGACCTCGTAAAGCGCGTATTCTGGCTGGTGGGTTCCCATGGACTCCAGCCGCAAGGCAGGGACCCTATGGCTGGGGAGAGGACTTCCGCCGAGACCCACAGCCCCCCGACCGGGACGGGTCGGTCGAGGATCCCCCATGTGAAGGGGGAGAGGTATCCGAGAGGGGGTCTTGCAGGAGGGGTGGCGAGCGTCGTCAAGGGGAGGCTTCCGCACCCGCCGAAGTCGGAGAAGGTAATTTACTTGGGAGTAAATAGGAAGGAGAGGCGCATGGCTACGGACTCGGCCATCGCATACACTGCTAATCTTGACGCGGTGAAAGCAAGAGGTCACAGGGTCAAGAAGCTGGCGCTCCCTTTTGTCGTGGCCGACGACATCGAGACTGTCGAGAAGACGGCTGAGCTTGTTTCCTTCCTCGAGAAGGTAGACCTCAGGGCCGAGCTCGAGCGCGTGAGTGAAGGGGCGAAAAGGAACACGGGCAAGCGCAGGCTGAGGGGACGTGTTTACAGGACTGGGACGGGTCCGTTGATAGTTGTCACGAACGACAGGGGAGTTGGGAAGGCTGCGGGAGGGATCCCCGGGGTAGAGGTGACGAGGGTGGAGAGCCTCAACGTGCTGGACCTTGCGCCCGGAGGCGTGCCAGGGAGGCTGACGCTGTGGACTGAGTCCGCATTGAGCTCCTTGGACGGAAGAAGAAAGGTGGTCGCATCATAGTTTGAGGCTTGAGGATGCGCAGAAGATACTGAAGCGCCCGTACGTGACTGAGAGGACTTTCGACCAGATCGAAAGGGAGAACAAGATTTGCTTCCTAGTCGAGGATAGAGTCTCCAAGACTCAGATAGCGAACGCGGTGCAGGCCCTTTACGAAGTCGAGGTGATGGCTGTCAACACATCCAGGACGACCGTTGGGAAGAAGGCCTTCGTCCGATTCTTAGAGGCAGGGAAGGCGGCCGAGCTCGCGACTAAACTGGGGCTGGTGTAAGAAATGGGAAAGAGGATACTTCAGCGTAGACGCGGAAAGGCAGGGATACAATTCAGGAGTCCGAACAAGGGAAAGATCGCCCCGGTCAGGTACCCAATGCTCGGAGGCGAATCGGAAGGGACGGCCAGGGTGACGGCAATCCTCGATGAAAGAGGAAGAAGCGCCCCCCTTGCTCAAGTAAGATTCGAGAACGACAGATACACCTACCTTCCTGCCGTGGCCGGAATGTCCGTCGGGCAGGAGTTCTCCATAGGACCCACGGGGCAACCGAGGGACGGGAATATACTTCCACTTGCACGAATTCCAGAGGGGACTAGAGTCTGCAACATAGAGTTGAGGCCTGGGGATGGTGGGAAGTTCGTCCGGGCTTCGGGGACGTCTGCTGTCCTCTTCTCGAAGGCCAACGGTAGGGCAATCCTGAAGCTTCCTTCTGGCAAGAACATACTAATCAGTGACAGGTGCAGGGCAACCATCGGCGAGATCGCAGGAGGAGGGAGGAGGGAGAAGCCCTTCCTCAGGGCGGGCGCAAGGCACCACGCGATGCGGGCGTCCGGGCGGGTCTATCCGAGGATGAGAGGCATAGCCATGGCCGTGGTGTATCACCCGTTCGGCGGTGGAAGGCATCAGCACCCAGGGAAGTCGACCAGTACCTCCAGGAACGCTCCTCCGGGAAGGAAGGTAGGGTTAATAGCGCCGAGGAAGACTGGAAGGAAGAGATTGTCCAGATCTAGCGCGGAGGTCACGAAGTAGTTGCCGAAGGAGTTCAGATACAGGGGAAAGTCCATGGAGGAGCTGAATTCGATGTCCACTGAAGCGCTGCTTGAACTCATGTCTTCTAGGGCGAGACGGTCCTTGAACAGAGGGGTCTCAGACGAGAAGAGGAAACTTTTGGAGGATGCAAGAAAGATCAAAGAGGGAAAGTCAGAGGGACAGATCAAGACTCATGCCAGGGACATGATCGTACTCCCAACGATGGTGGGGCTGACCATTGCAGTACACAACGGTAGAGAGTTCGTTCCCCTCGAGGTGAAGCCTCAGATGGTAGGAAGATACCTAGGCGAATATGTAATCACGAACAAGAAGGTCGTGCACGGGACACCGGGAATCGGGGCCAGCCGGTCGAGCCTTTACGTCCCGCTGAAGTAATTTGTTCGACCCGGGGTCATTCCTTAGGGTCGCAGTATTCGGTGTAATTTACGCCGGCATCGAGTACAGATACGTCAACAGGTACGAGCGCGAGTGGCCGAAGACTGCCGAGGGCTTAACTGAGAAACCTGTTTTCTGGGTGATAACCCCCTACCACCTATACCTCCTGCTGCCGCTCTTCGTAACTGTATCAATCACGCTCCCCATAACGGCATGGGCCGGGAATACCTTCTTCCTGGCGGTCCTGGAGGACATCGTGTATTTTGTGTGGAGGGGGAAGTCGGTGACTGCGGAGGATTGGACTACGACCTTGTTCGGGAGTTTCAAGGTCGGGAGATTCGTGATCCCGTTGTGGTGGCCACTGGACATATTGGTGTCGGCGGTCCTGTTCTGGGTGCCGTTGTAGCTAGTCGACCGTCGTCTCAGACTGGTCGCGCACAAAGTTCAGGAGATAGAACGGACTCCCTACACCTCTGCCTGTGACCCCGCTCGCCTTCCAGCCGGTGAACGATTGGGCCCCCGGCCATGCTCCCGTAGTCGAGCCTCCGCTCCTGTTTGCGTAGGTGACGCCGAACTCAATGCCTTTGAAGAACTTCCCCATCTCTCTTCTGTCTCTAGTGAAGATCCCTGCAGTCAGGCCGTATTCGGTGGCGTTGGCCTTGGCTATCGCCTCGTCGACGGTGGAGAACTCGTTTACAACTACGAACGGGATGAAGAGTTCCTCTCTTACGAGCCGGTGGCTTTCGGGGAGGTCGGTCACCACTGTCGGCGTGACATAATAGCCCTTCTTCGAGGGGCCTTCCCTTAGAACGCTCCCTCCCGCAATCAGTCGAGCCCCCGATTGTTTCGCATCGGTCACAGAAGATTGGAATTTCTCTACCGCCTTTTCGTTGATGACTGGGCCCATGAATGTCTGCTTGTCTCTTGGGTCACCGACCCTTAGTTTTGCTACTCTCTCCTTTAGGGCATCCAGGAACTTGTTCTTGACCTCTTTCTGAACGTACACTCTTGAAGTGGCGCTGCACTTCTGGCCTCCGTAGCCGAAGGCAGCGCGGACCGTCCCTTCGACTGCTTTGGAGATGTCCGCTTTGGAGGTAATTATGGTGGGATTCTTGCTTCCCATCTCAAGAAGGATCGGCTTTGGATAGGGTTGCTCGGTATGAAAACGCCTGAAGAGTCGCATCCCCACGTCCCTGGAGCCTGTGAAGGCGATTCCACTTACGTCGGGGTTCGAGACGAACTCGTCCTCGAAGTTCCCTCCAGGGCCTGTGACATAGTTGACAGCTCCGGGCGGGACGCCTGCGTCCCTGTAGAGATGATACAGCATTAGACCAGTGAGCGGGGCTTCGCTGGTTGGTTTCAGAATCACAGAATTGCCCGTAATCAGAGCCCCCATGGCCATCCCATTGGCAAGCATGAACGGGAAGTTGAACGGGGAGATAACGGGCCACACGCCGTAGGGCTTGCACACGTCAAAGTTGTGCTCCCCTGGGCCGCCGGGGCCCATTCTGATTGTGTACCCATTTTCCTTTCGCATCACCGCGACGTAATACTTGACGGCGTCAATGGCTTCCCAGCATTCGGCGAGGGCCTCGAGCCTGTTCTTGCCGACCTCGTATGTGATGGCGACGGCTATTTCGAATTTCCTTTCGTCGATCAAGCGGGCGTACTTTTCGAGGACTCGCACTCTGTCCTGCCAAGACGTGGACCTCCAGACATCAAACCCCTTCTTTGCCGCTTCGACCGCTTCCTTCGCGTGCTCCCTTGTGCCCACCTGGAACTTCCCGACGACGATGGAAGTGTCGATGGGACTCCTGTGCTCGAACTCCCCAGCCTCGGACCTGACTTCTCTATCTCCGATATGCATGGGATGACTCTGGCCGAGTTTCGGGCTGAACTTCCTCAGGGCGGCTTCAAATTTCGGATTAATGCTTTCATCCGCGAAAAGCGTGGTGTAGGTGATCTTCGGAGCATGCTTCTTGGAGGCTGACCGCGCCGAGGTCCTCTTTCCTGGCATGCGGACGGCCGACCGAACGTGCGCTAAATGCTTGTCGCCTATGAAGGACGAACGAGGCGCTGATGGATGAGAGTGAGACCGGTCGCGGTCGAGTACTCCCTTGCGACCTGGGCCTTTAGTTCCGTGAAAGGAATTGCCTCCCCCTTGATTCTCTTCATCGATGTCATGGCGGCTGGGTCGAGACCACAGGGTCTGATCAGCTCGAAGTACTCCATCTCGGTATTGACGTTGAGGGCGAACCCGTGGTAAGTTACCCAATCGGTGACAGCTACGCCAATCGAAGCGAGCTTCTTGCCCCCCACCCAAACCCCCGGGTGTCCGTCGACCCGCTCTCCGTGGATTCCGAAGGTGTGGACTGCCCTTAGCAGGGCATCCTCTATGTTCCTGACATGGCGACGGACATCATGGTCGGCGAGGAGGATAATCGGATACCCCACCAGTTGGCCAGGCCCGTGATAGGTTGCATCACCTCCTCTTTCGACCTGGAACACCGGGATATTCTGTGGCTTGAAGTTAGCCGGGGTCGTCTTTCGCCCCAGGGTTATCACATGTTCGTGCTCCACTAGTATCAGGCTGTCTGGAATCTCGCCCTTGGCACGTTTGGCAGCGAGATTCTTCTGAAGCTCCAGGGCCTCGCCGTACTCCATCCTGCCTAGGTCGAGCAGGTAGCCGTTCATGTCTTCAGCTGGTGAATCGGCCTCCCTGCGGCCAACTCGGACGCCTCCATGATGGCCTCGGGAAGAGTGGGGTGAGGGTGAATCGTGAGCGCTATGTCTTCGACAGTCGCGCCCATTTCGATGGCGAGGGCCGCCTCGCTGATGAGGTTCGAGGCTTCCGGCCCAACGATTTGGACACCGAGGACGAGGCCGTCCTCCTCGTTCGAAATTATTTTCACGAACCCTTCGGGCTCGCCCGTGGAAAGAGCCCTCCCCAGGGCAGCAAACGGGAACCTGCTTCTCTTGACCTTGAAGCCTGCCTCGACCGCCTTTGCCTCTGTGAGGCCCGCGCTGGCCACTTCGGGGTCACAGAAGACCGCGTCCGGGACGACTTTCCAATCGGCGGCAGACGGCATCCCCGCGATACATTCGGCAGCGACGACTCCTTCTTTGGAGGCCTTGTGTGCGAGGAGAGGCGGCCCCCTTACGTCCCCTATTGCGTAAACTCCAGGTACGTTGGTCTGCATCTTGTTGTCGGTGATTACGTACCCCCTTGGGTCAGTGCGGACACCAATTTTTCCGACGTTCATTCTTTCAATTCTTGGTTTGCGGCCAACACTGACGAGAATCTTG
>JAPCJM010000011.1 GCA_027886945.1 Nitrososphaerota archaeon | reverse complement strand
CTTGAGCAGGAGGAGCGTTCCGAGCTCCCCGCTTTCCATGGCATTCCTGGCTTTCAAGTATGAAGGGTCGAAACGTCGCTGATATCCAACCTGGAACTTTATTCCTGCGCCCTTGACAACTCCCACCATCTTATCTGCATCCTCGAGCGTGACGGCGATAGGTTTCTCGCAGAAGACGGCCTTTCCTGCCTCCGCCGCTGCCTTGGTAATGTCCATTTTCAGAAAGGGTGGGGTGCAGACGATGACAGCGTTGACGGAATCATCTTTGATCATTTCGTGATAGTCCGAAAATATCTTAGCATCCCCGGCCACGGCCTTGGCGGCGTTTTGGTCCACATCGGCGACGGCAGCCAGTCGTGCTCCTTTGATGCTCATCTGAATGTTTTTTGCGTGCACGCGCCCGATGGCTCCGGCGCCTATCAGCCCCAGGCCAACTTCAGAAGCCATTCGAGTCCAGCCCCGTTCCCTTGGAGCTTTTAAGTTCCCGAGGCCCTGCGATCAATCGGACTACGGAGGAGGCACAGTCGGAAGTCGACGCTCGGCCCGTTGCAACAAGTAGACTCCGACCATGATCAAGGCTCCACCAGCCAGCTGGACTGGCGTGATCTGTTCCCTCAAGAAAAAGAGGGCGAAGGCTGCTCCGAATATTGTCGACGTGGAGAAGACAAGAATGAAGCGAATTGCTCCGATGTCAGCGAGCGCGCTGATGGCAAGGTAGGAGGTTCCTGCCAGAGAGAGCGCCAGCAGGATGATGTAGACTAGCCAAACGAGTGAAAGGCTCACGCCCAATCCTAGCGCTACAAACGTCACGACTACCACTCCGCCCCCGATGATGTTCCGGAACTTCGTAACCAGAGCAGGGCCGAACCGTCGGGTCGGGGATATGATCAGATTGTTCTCAAAGGA
This sequence comes from Nitrososphaerota archaeon, assembly GCA_027886945.1. The sequence goes on along the minus strand of JAPCJM010000011.1, from coordinate 5,561 downwards.
CCAGATGAACATCGACCCCAGAATCAGCAGGTTTCCTTCGAGGCCCTGGTAGAACTGCACGCCTGCGAGGTCGAGGTTTGTCGTGACCAGGGCTATGCCCACGACTATTAACAGTCCGCGAGCAACCTGCCTTCCAGGGAGCCTCTCCCGGAATAGTGCGAAGGCTATGATTGTCGTGAAGAGTCCTTCGCCGTTGGCTAGCAAAGATGCGTTGACCGCCGTGGTTGCGTTTACCCCAGCTTGATACAGGACCGGTGCCAGGCCCGCTCCAACGAGCCCGAAGAAGACAACATACTTCAGGCTCTTTCTGTCGGGGACCTGCCTGGGCTTCACCGGGATTAGCATCAGCCCTGAGATTAGCATAGCGAATGCAGAGACTTGAACAGGGCCGTTCTGTGCGAGCGCGAGCTTGCTTAGGGTCGGGGTGGCTCCTCCGCAAACTGCTGCTAGAAAAGCGAAGAGATACCCGCGCCTGATTCTAGAGAAAGTCAGCGCCAATAAAGCGGGTCCCGTCCGGGTCTGCTTTTTTCCACCGGATTAACCCTCCGAGCAAGGCTAGCCACAAGAGTCTTATCGCCCAGGCTGGAACCCACACTGTGTCTCCCGACGAAGAGATGCTGGCCGAACTTCGGAAAATTAGAGAGCTCCTCACCCATCCACCGCCTCCGCCTCCGCCGAAAGGCCTCCCGGCCGAGTTCAAGGCGTTCCTCGCCGAGTACAAGGTCCTCGGCCTCGCAGTGGCATTCATCCTGGCTGTCTATCTTGGTGGCTTGGTCCAGGCCCTTGTCAAGGACCTGATACTCCCGATCGTAGGCATCCCGCTGAGCAGCGTGGGTGACCTTAGTTCGCTAACTGAGTCCTTCGCGAATCAAACCTTCAAGGTCGGTGACTTCCTAGTCGCTTTGATCACATTCCTCATCGTAGTAGCCGTCATATTCGTCATGGTGAAGATCGCGAAGCGGTACAAAATCGAGTAGCAAGAGCTCTCATCCCTTTTCTTCACTGGCTCTTGGTGAAATTCCTTAAGCAGGAAGTCAACGGTTATTGCCACAGTCAGTCTTGTCCGACCACTGAGATATCACTTCGGATATCACGATGAGCAGCAAGTTCGAAAAAGGATGGAAGGCTCAGGAGACGGAGCCCTTCGGGAAGCAGGTCCGCGAAGCAGTCCGCGGCCCGAAGCCGATTCGTCCGCAGGTCCAGAAAGCGACCCAGCAATTGACTGGGGAGATCAACAGACTGGACCAGGCGATGAACCGGCTTAAGCAACGCGAGAGCTCCATCTTCAAGAAGACAGTGTCAGCAGTCCAGTCACACGACCAGGAATCCAGCAAGGCGTACTCCAACGAGCTCGCCGAAGTCCGCAAGATGGAAAAGATCGTAACCCAGTCCAAGATCGCCCTAGAACAGATCACGACTAGGCTTCAGACGGTCACAGACATCGGAGACTTCGCGGCCACAATAGCCCCGGCCATCGGGGTGATCAAGAACGTACGCGCAACCCTAAGTGAAGCGATGCCCGACGCCCAGGGAGCACTCGGAGAGATCGGAGCCCAGCTCAACTCAATCATGGTAGACGTCGGCCAGATAACGGGGACGACCTTCTACCAGGCGGAGAACAGCGAAGAGGCGAACAAGATCCTCGCAGAGGCGTCGGCGATAGCCGAGAAGCGGATCAGCGACACACTCCCGGACGTCCCGAACACAACGAGCCAATCCATCTTCACAAGCGAATAGGCAAACCCAGGCAGCTCGGCTCATGCCGGGCGGCCTTTCTTTCTGTTTTTCACTTAGCAGTAGTGGAGGTGCTAAGCCGTCTCTGTGAACGGGGAAATCTCAGGCTATACCTATATTCAGACTCTTTGACACCTCAATCAGAGATAAGGGGTCGCTTTGGGGCCATCGCAAACCGTCTCAAATTACGACGTTATCATCGCCGGGGGAGGGATGGCCGGTCTCATCACCGCGGCCTCGATAGGTTACAACACAAAGAGCAAGGCGCACGTCCTCGTCATTGACAGGAACAAGGAGGACGAACCGGGCAAGAAGACGAACAACGGATGGACATGCGGGGACGCAACAAGCAAGAGGTCTCTTGACTACCTTGCCGAGCACATCGGCATAAGGTACGGCTCCCCCGAACTCGAGCACCCTGTTAGCGGAGTCTATGTCTATTCCCCGGACAGGCAGACCAAGGTCCTTTTCGAGGGTGAAGGATATCTGTTCAACCGGAAGCTCGCTCCGAGGCGCCAGGTCAACGATGCGAAGAAGTTCGGGACCGAGTTCATATACGGAGCGACTGCGGAGAGGCTGCTCTCAGAGGACGGTCGGGTCACCGGGGTCACAGGGAGGAAGTCCGACGGAACTACATTCAGCCTGACGGCTAAGATAGTCATCGACGCGACGGGCTCCTCGTCAGTCTTGCGGAGGTTCATTCCGATATCCTCGAGGATCGAAAAGGAGATTGACATGGACGACGTCGTAGGGACCGGGCGTTACATCCTTGATTTCGAGCCGGCGGTCGACGCCCCAGAGTTCTTCTCTCCCGACTATTGCATCATACATCTGGACCAGTTCATCGCCCCGGCTGGGTACGCCTGGGTCTTCCCCAAGGGGAAGAAGAAGGTGAACATTGGCCTCGGGGTGTCCCATTCGGGCCTCGCCCGAAGGAACAGACGCTTCAAGCTAAACGACAATCTGCAGAGCCTCATCGACAAATATCTCGCGGACAACCCCGTCATCAAGAAATACGCCCAGCCTTCGGACGATTCTGATTCGGGAAACACCAAGGGGAACTGGCAGGTCCCAGTCCGCCGCCACAACGACTGCATGGTTGCCAACGGCTTCGCAGTCGTCGGGGACTCCGCCTGGATGCCAAGGCCCATAGACGCCGGGGGGATCAGTCCGTCGATATACGGCGGCACCATACTCGGGAAGGTCGTAGCCGAGGCCCTCGAGGCGGGGGACACCAGCGAGGCGGGCCTATGGAAGTACAACGTCGAGTACATGAACACTCACGGCTACCCCATGGCAAGCTTCGAGGTTCTTCGGCGCTATCTCCAGACCGTTACCGACGACCAGATCAATTATGGGATGAAGTACTTCCTATCAGAGGAAGACGTGACTGCCATCACCGAGCGCAAGCACCCGGAGTTCAACCAGGCCAGGTTCATGAATCCTGCCATGTGGTTCCGCGTCCTGGGGCAGCTCTCCCTTGCAAGAGGGCTGAGGTACACGGTGAAGAAGAGTGCGGCCCTGGTGGAAATCAATCTGACCTACCCGGATTCACCGAAGGGGTTCGAAGAATGGCAGAAGCGCCTCGGAAGAGAGCTGACAGAGACAGTCGAGAAGTTCAAGCCATTGGACGTCGCGAACTAGAAATAACCCGCCGGCCGGCCCACACCGCCATGGTTTCAGACCCCCTAGACTCTCAGATCATGGACTTTGTGAAGGAGGTGAACCCCTCCGGAGCCTATCTCATGGGGTTCAACGACTACGCGGGAAAGCTGTTCATCGCATCCCAGAAGAACGTCAACGCCGCGTTGGGGAAAGTGAGGAGCCTCAGGTCGAAAGCGAAGACCGACCTGCAGCGGAAGCTCCTAGACTCCATGGAGACCAGTCTGCTTTTCGACGAGCCTCAGCCCGTCCTCGACGACATTGTCGGGACGATATTCGCTCACTTGGTCAAGGAGGGAGTGAACGACGTCCACATGCTTTCGCTACTCGATTACGCCGAGAAGACGGTCGAAGCCTGCACTGCGAGATACTCTAACAGAGACATCCCCGTCGCGGTCAAGGCCCTCGCCTTGTACAGGCTGGGCGGTGCCCTCGAGATTCTCGACACTGTGAAAGGGGAGACCAAGAGTTCGAAGGTTAAGGAAGCCTGCGACTCTCTGAAAGAGAAAGTAACAGAATACGTCAAGCTCTTCGAGTTGGAGGGGTGGGGGAAGGGAGAGTTTCCCAACGCTGAGAGAATATTCAAGGAAAAGGGATTCGACCTCGCCCGACAGAAGTTCTACCCCGTCGTCCTGAGGAAGGGGTACGATTACACCGAAACCCCGGAACAGCTGGAGAGTGCCGCCGTAGCCTGGATTGACGAGGAACTCCCGAGGTTTAGGAGGGTCACGGAAAAGCTAGCGAAGCAGTTCGGATGCAAGCCCACCCCCGAGGAAGTCGAGTCAAAGATCAACGCAAGGAACCATCTCGACCCGAAGAAACTGGTCGAGGTCACACTGGGAATCCGCCGGGTGGTCCAAAGACTTGTGAACTCAGAGTTAACCGCCATCAACCCGAAGTACAACACCAAAGTAATCGAGACCCCGCCCTATCTGACCGGGGTCATCCCGACGGGGGCCGCGCAATTCTTCGACACCTTCACCAGGAAACCCTTCCAGTACTTCTTCCAGACCACGGACCCGAAGAGGGACCCGGACAAATCAGTCGCGGCCATAATGAACCTCCTCATCCATGAGGAGTACGGCCACTGCGTCCACCACTCCAACAGCGCCCTCGGTTTCGTAGGCAAGCTTTCGATGCTTCAAGCCATGCCAGGATTGCCTAGCGGCGCACCGATCACCGAAGGCCTCTCTTTCAACAGGGAGATCGAGTTCTTCGAACTCTCCAAGAGCCTCGAGGCAAAGAAACGGCTGACCCAGACGGAGAAGGCGTATGTGAAATTGATGGAGAAGTACGGGGGACTCAAACAGATCAACCTCGAACTCGAGTTCATGACCCGGCGCTGGAGAATAGTCAGGTTCCTCAGAGTCGTCGGTGATGTGTGGATAAACACGGGCAAGAAGAATCTGTTGGAATTCCTGGACTGGGCCCACGAGCGCACCGGGGTCTCGAGGAGCAGCGTCTATTTCCAGCTCTTCCCTGCACACCAGGGACTCTTTCCAGGATACGCGACCTGCTACGCAGTGGTAGGCCAGGAGATCCGCGGCATCGAGAGGAAAATCAAGGATCCCAAGAAGAGGGTGAAGTTCTCGACCTACCTCTGCAGCATCGGGTTCCCGCCAAGGAGCATGTACAGGCGGATGCTGAATGAATACGCCGCCAAATTGAAGTAGAAGCCTACAAGTTGGGCGTTATGGGAGGGTTCGATTCCAAGGCAGAGGCCTTCCTCAGAGGCATCTACTTTGGAAAGATCGCCACGATAAGGAAAGACGGTTCTCCTCACGTCACCCCCATCTGGTACATGCTGGACGAGGGGAAGTTGATTGTGAACACCACCACGGACCGGGTGAAGTACTGGAACATCAAACGAGACCCGAGGGTTTCCTTCCTGGTCGATGATGGCTATCCCTACATCATGATCCAGGGGAAGGCGAGGATAGCCACCGAACGTGACTCATTGAAGGATATCGAGTCATTGGCCATAAGATACACCGGGGAGGAAAAGGGCAGAAAGGCCGCGCGTGACCGCTACTGGAAGCAGCCCAGGGTCTCCATCGAGATTGTCCCGGAACTAGTCGTGGCCGACCTCTAGTCGGCCTACTTCATGGCTCTGACAAAGAAGTCAGTCACGAAGCGCCTGTAAGCCTCTCCGTCGCGGCTCTTGG
>JAPCJM010000010.1 GCA_027886945.1 Nitrososphaerota archaeon | reverse complement strand
CGTATCGATCAGAGTAGTGACTGCGACGAGCCTCGTCTTTTCGCTGACTATCACGAGTGCTTCGTGGGCCCTGGAAGACCCGCTTCCAATCGAGGGCCCCAGCGAGGCCGGGCGGAGGGTGAGGTAGGTGGCTTCGACGAGCGACGACCAGAAAGCCACGAAGGTGGAACCCACTAGGGAGATGAATGCTATGTCGGGGACCATTTCCGGGCGTTTCTCCCAGTTCCACCTTCAGGTTACGACTGTTCCGATCCTCTCGCCGTGGATGGCCTTCAAGACTCCTTTGGCGTCAGCCCCGTTCAACACGACAAGCTTGACCTTCGACTCGGCGAGCTGGTCGACGGCCACCGGGTCTATGATGCGGTGGATGCCTGGATGGTGAGTCCCTCCGAGAATCTGTTTCATCTTCTCGTAGGTGATCTTGTCCAGCTTCTTTGCCTTCTTGTTGGTCCTCGGGTCGTCGGTATAGATTCCATTCTGGTCGGAGGCCTTCACGAGGAGGTCCGCCCTCCATCTTTGGGCGACTATCGCGGCGACCGTGTCCGTTGTTATGCCTGGCCTGAGGCCTCCCATGACTGCGACCCTGTTCCTCGCTAGCCGTTGCAGCATGCCGTCGATGGAGGTGGGGACGCTACTCACGCCCCCGAGCTTCATCGCCACAAGGCGGGCGTTGAGCCTAGAGGCGTGAATCGCAACCGTGTCCTGCTGGTACGATGAAAGGCCCATCTGGGCTGCGGACTTGATGTACTCCCTTGAAATCGGGCCGCCACCGACGACCACGGCGACAGAATGCCCCTCGTAGTTTACGTCTGAAATCACGTCAGCGTAGGCGTTCACGACCTTGGCAGACGGTGGTGAGCCGAGTACCGAACCTCCTATCCTGAGCACGGCCTTCAATGTGTAATTCCTCTCTAACCTGCTTCGTGGTGTGATAGGTTTTATAAATGAGTAACGAAGATTTAGAGTATCCAATGCCAGCTACGTTCGGCTCCCACCCTGTTTCTTCGGCCTGACGTAGAGGTAGCTCTGCATTGTCGACAAAGGCAGATTCCGTTAGGCTATACAAGGTTAGGAAGCTAATCTCCGAGCTCAGCAACAAGGAAGGAAGGGGGACGGAGTTAGTTTCCCTCTACATTCCTCCGAAGAAGCCCGTACACGAAGCGATTGCGAACCTCCGTGAGGAGTGGGGGACCGCGGGGAACATCAAGTCAGACACCACTAGGAATCACGTACAGGACGCCCTCACTAAAACAATGCAGCGGCTCAAGCTGTACAGAACGGCACCCGACACTGGCCTAGTGATCTTCGCTGGGGCCCTTCCAACGAACGGGCCCGGGAGCGAAGTCGTCAACGTGTACGAGATCATCCCGCCGAAGCCCGTCGTCCAATACCTGTACCAGTGCGACGACCACTTCCACGTAGAGTGGCTGAAGGACATGCTCAAGGAGGACAAGGTCTATGGGCTTCTCTCAATCGATGCGAGTGATTCCGGCCTAGGGATACTGAGCGGGGACAGTTTGGAGATCGTCGACGTCATGACTTCGGGTGTCTCTGGGAAGACGAGGAAAGGAGGACAATCGGCGAGAAGGTATGAGCGGGGGAGGGAGATGGAGCTGACCTACTACTACCACAGGGTCGCAGAGCATGCCACAAGGGCCTTCATCGACAGCAACAAGGTAACCGGGATGATTGTCGGCGGACCTGGTCCGACCAAGGATGAATTCCTGAAGAGTGGCTACCTCCACTATGAACTTCAGAAGAAGGTCGTGGCTGTGCTCGACCTTGGCTATTCCGGAAGGGAGGGCGTCAGAGAGCTGGTGGAGAAGGCCGGGGACATACTGAAGGACGTCAGGTTGGTGGAGGAAAAGAAGCTGGTCCAGAAGTTCTTGTTCGAAGTGAACAAGCAGGGAGGGCTAGCGGTCTACGGTCTCCCCAGAGTCATCGAGGCCTTGCAGAAGGCCAGCACCGAGGTGGTGCTCGTCTCCGACGACCTGGACATGGTGAAGCTCGAGGTGAGGTGCAAGAAATGTGGAACAGTGAAGTCCGAGACCGTGCAGGCGTCGAAGAGGATTCACCAGCGTCAGGAGATGGCTTCGGTCCCCTGCACAAAGTGCGGGGCGACGGACTTCGAGGTGATGGAGAAGGACATTGTGGACGTCCTAGAGGAGATGGCTTTCCAAGTAGGTTCAAAGGTCGAGGTAATCTCCACGGGGACGGAGGAAGGGGCCATGTTCAAGTCCTTCGGCGGAGTCGGCGCGATTCTGCGATACAGAAGTTAGGACGCCACAACGGTCTGGACGCTGAGGGCCTCGGGGCCGAAAATGATCACGTTGTAATTGGTTCCACTAGAGATTCCATGGCCTCCAAGGAAGCTTGTGATCGCTCCAGAGTAGGTGAACTGGTGAGTCGCGCCTTGATTCCGTTCGCCAGCGGAACTGTTTTTATGCGCTGACCTTCTGTCACATGACGGTGTTTTCCAGTGATTAGAATCGGACTGATAGGAAAGACAAACGCAGGAAAGACTACACTGTTCAATTCGATGACACTCCTCGCCGGAGAGGTCTCCAACTATCCATTCACTACGAAGTCGCCGGAGACCGCCGTGGCCAGCGTGGTCACTCTGTGCGTGCACAAGGAGTTCGGGGTCAAGGACAATCCGAAGAACTCGAAGTGCGAAGACGGCTGGAGGTTCATCCCTGTCGAGGTGACGGACCTCCCGGGCCTGATCAAGGGGGCGTGGATGGGGAAGGGTTTAGGGAACCAATTCCTGAGCGTGGCTGCACAGTCGGACGCATTGCTGCACGTCGTCGATGCGTCGGGGGGCGTCGACAAAGATGGGAAAATTTCAGAGCCGGGGACAGGCGACCCATCGGCGGATTTCGCCGACGTGGAGCTCGAACTCGTCCTTTGGTACACCAAGCTTTTCACCCAGAACCTTCCTAAGATATCGAAGCTCTCGAAGACCCCAGGCCACGGCGTCCCTACCGCAGTCGAGGAAGTGATGCATGGTATCGGTGTCAGAAAGGAGCACGTGATTACGGCGATGAAAGATTCTGGGCTGGACGACAAGGCCTTCGATTCCTGGAACGAGAAGGACATCCAGGCATTCTGCTGGTCGCTTCGCGAATACTCCAAGCCTACCCTATTGATCGCCAACAAGATGGACCTCCCCTTCGCCGCCGAGAACTTCCGGAAGCTTCGGGAGAAGTACAAGGGCCTAATTGTCGTTCCCACCAGCGGGGAGGCCGAGCTTACTTTGCGAAGGGCAGAGGCGAAGAAGCTCATCAAGTACGTCCCGGGGGAGGAGAGGTTCGAGATTCTCAAGCCTCAGGAACTGAACGAAGCGCAGAAGAGCGCCCTAGCCTACATCAGGCGGAAGGTCTTCGGGGAGTACCTGAGGACTGGGGTGCAGTTCGCTATGAATTCGGCGGTCTTCAAACTCCTCAGAGAGAACGCAGTGTACCCAGTGCATGACCCTCAGAAGCTCTCCGACAAGAATGGGAGGATTCTCCCCGACGTCCACCTCCTACCGACCGGGTCGACGGTTGAAGACCTGGCCAGGGACATACACACAGACCTCGTGAAGGGTTTGCTCTACGCAATCGATGTCAGGACCGGGCTGCATCTTCCCACGAACTATGTACTCAGAGACCGAGACGTGATGTCAATAGTGTCTACGGCAAAGGAAAACTGAGAACTTGCCGTACGGCGGACCATTGCTGTCCGACCTTGAGCTGAGGTATCCCTTCGCCCCGAGGTCGAGGAAGTTCTTCGAATCGGTCCCTGTGGAGGACGGGCTTGCGAGCAGAGAGGTCATCGGGCAGACGGAGAGCAGGCTCCTAAGCGCTCTCGGGAGGGGGAGGTACGAACCTCACATTTCGGAGTTTGTCGAGTTTTCGAGCTTCTTCGCTGGGGCGCTGGTGGCGAGCCAGGACACGGTCCTCGCGTCAAGGTACTCCAAGAAGGAAGCGGAGAGGGCGAAGGAGTTCTTCGTCAGGGAGACGCCCGGGGCCAAGGTCACGAACATGGCTGAGTGCTTCGGGGCCGCATTCCAGCAGACAGAGACAGAGAGCGGGCGTGCCGGCTACTCCCTGCCGTTCGAGGGTTACCTCTCGCTGGCGTCGAAGTACGAGCTCGGAAAGAACCCGAAATGGAAGCTCACCAGGCAGGAGCTCGATGCAGGAATAATTCGGATGACAGACAACATGCTCAACGATCTGTTCGGAGACTGTGCCCAAGTGGCTGTGGCTGAAGGGGTGAGGAACCTGCGCAAAGCCCCGTTCCCTAAGCAGCTGCAGGAACTGAAGACAAAAGTGGTGCAGTACGTGCCTGCGTCAAGACCGAAAACGAACAAGGGATACCTGTACGTTGAGGACCTCCTTCAACACCCCGTATCCGACGGGAGGCACCGGCTTGTTTGGCTGGTGCTTGCCCCCTACCTCGTCAACGTAAAGAAAGTGGACGACGAACAGGCAATCGAGAAAATCCGGGCCTTCGTCGCAGTTGCTGGGGAAAGCAGCGAACTGCGGCGCTTCGTGGAATATAATGTGCGGAGAGCTCGCAGGAATGGGCTGCTTCCGCCGACGTTTTCAACGCTGAAGACAGAGCACCCTGATATCTACTGGCTCCTTCCCAAGGAAGTCCTCGCTGCCGAGTCGGCCCCTAAGACGAAGGGGACACGGTAAGGCCCCTCGCAATGCGGTTGAGGGAATTCGCCAAGACGGGGCGAAAGGTCTCCGAGATTGGGATGGGGACCTACTACGACCCTCTCTGGATAGCAACTGGGTTCATGGGATGGAGGAGAGGTGCTTCAACCAAGGTCAAAGCCATCGAAGTGGGTCTGGACTCGGGTATGACCCTCGTCGACACTGCGGAGATTTACCGATCTGAACCTTTGGTGGCTGAGGCGATAAAAGGCAGGAAGAGAGACGAAATCTTTCTGGCGACGAAGGTGTGGTCGAACCACCTGCACAGAGACGACCTCATCGTATCTTTCAACAAGAGCCTGAAACGCCTTGGAACCACCTACGCAGACCTCTATCAGGTTCACTTTCCCAACCCGGGAGTCCCGATTCAAGAGACGATGGGAGCCATGGAAGAGCTCGTCGGCGAAGGTAAGCTGATGCATGTCGGGGTGAGCAACTTCAACCTCAATCAACTTCAGGAGGCGCACTCGGCCATGCGCAAATCAGAGCTGAGTTCCGTCCAGCTGGACTACAGCCTGATCCATAGGAGCGTCGAGCAAGACATACTCCCCTACTGCGATAGGGAGAAGATCGCCCTTCTGGCGTACTATCCCCTGGGCCACGGAAAGCTCCCGTCAGATCCGAGGCTGGACGAGCTGAGCGCGAAGTATCGGAGGACAAGGGCCCAGGTCGCTCTGCGGTGGCTTGCAGGGAAGGACGATGTGTTTCCTATTCCCAGGGCGTCGAGGGCAGACCACGTCAGAGAAAACGCCGGGGCCAGCGATTGGGAGCTGACCGACCAGGAAAGGACAGACCTGGACCAAAAGTTTCGTTAATCGCTTAAATCAATCTGGCGAAGGGCGATGGGACAGGCGGGTGAGTGACCTCAACCCGATCCGCCATACAAATCCCGGTGTTGGGGGAATAGATAGTGAGAAGAAGCGTCCTGTTGGCGACGGCGGCAGTTTACGCCGCGATGTATGTTGCCCTTGTTCTCGTGTTCGCACCCATCGGCTATGGCGTCATCAACCTGAGGGTTGCGAACGTCCTCCTGGGGTTGGTTCCTTTAATCGGGCCGCCGGCAATCCTAGGGCAAGCCCTTGGAGTGTTCATCGCAAATCAGCCGGCGCTCGGAGATCCACTCGGCCCGATCGATCTTGTCAATGTCGTCCCATCGTTGGTGTTTTCCTGGCTGACTTGGAAGCTTAGACGAGTGAGCGTCTTTCTTGGCCTTACCCTGTATTCCATTGCATTGGGGATTTCAGTCAGCTTCGCTCTCAATTTCGCCTACGACCTGCCCCTTTTGGTCGAGATTCCGCAGGTGACGGCGGGTATATTCCTGGCGACAGCGGTGTTGGGCTACCTCTTGTACAAGGCCGTCAAGAGGCTTGGTGTCTTACAAAGGAGGTTCCCGCAATAGATGAATGAAGATCGCAGTGCCGTGAATATGATTTCAGGCGGGGTCGACTCGGTCACCACCGCCTACTACGTCAACAAGGAATTCAAACCGAAGAACCAGCTGCTGATCTTCTGCAATTACAAGCAGCGGACCTACGACTATGAAGAATTCTGCATAAAACAGATCTCGAAGGACCTCGGCCTTCCCCTGAAAATCATCGACCTGAAGTGGCTGGGCGACATAAGCACATCCGTCCTCACACATCCGGAGAAGGAAATCACAGAGACGAAAGAGGCAGACCTCTGGGACCCAGAGAAGGCCAAGCAGAGGATTCTCAAGTGGTGGGACCCTTGCCGCAATGCCGTCCTCCTTCTAGTAGGCCTCTCTCACGCAGAATCATTCTACATCTCGAATGGGGAGCGCTACGACGTCTACATCGGCATCAGAAGGGAGACGCCCGTGGCAATGAAGGACAATACTCCCGAGTTCCTCGAGGAGATGAACAGGCTTTCCGAGCAGGCAACCCACCACGGCGGGTACAGGCTGCTCGCACCTCTCATAACCTACGACAAGGACAAGGTGGTCGAGCTGGGTGAGAAGCTGGGGGTCCCCTGGGAGTACACGTACAGCTGTTACTCTGGGTCTGGTTTCAAGGAGGCCAAGGGTGTGAAACTCCCCGTTCATTGCGGGCGGTGCTCGAAT
>JAPCJM010000001.1 GCA_027886945.1 Nitrososphaerota archaeon | reverse complement strand
CATCATGAGGCGTTAGCCTGGATCAGCCTCCTCACGATCATCTTCGCCGACCTTTATCTCCGCGCCGTAGCCGCCGGCTTGCCGATTGACGCAACTTTGTTCAGGTTCTGAGCATGATAGGCAGCAAGCGTCGGATGCCAAAACGGGCCAGGTATCCGCTCTTCCTCTTCGGTCTATTGATCATCATTTTGGGAGGCCTCGCGGCCAACTCGATTAAGGCCCCGCAGGCTGAAATCGCCGCCATCGTTTTCATCGGCTTCCTCTTCCTGATTGTTTCGGTCTTGCCGAAATAGGGACGAGCTTCTAGGGCGCCAGCCCCAGCGCCTTGAGCAGGTAGTACGATGGGACCAAGACGACAGGTGCCAATAGTGTCACCCAGAACACAACCCTGAGCAACTTTTTCGTCTGCGCCTCGAACTGGGCCTCATTCCTCGGAAGGTGTCTATATGCCCACAGCAACGGGTCGTAGTGCCTGTCTACGACGCGCTCCTTCTCTGGGATTATCGCGTCATCGGTTATGACTATGTGTTCCGGACAGATTTCCTGGCAACACTTAGTGACATTGCAATAGCCGAGGCCCCCGGCATCTTTCAAGAACCTAGACCTGTTGAGCCCATCCATAGGATGCATGTCCAGGGATGCCGCCTTCACTACCCACCTGGGTCCGATGTAATCTGATTCGTGCTCCCGGATAACATGGCAAACGTCCTGACAGAGGAAGCATTCGATGCATTTTCTGAATTCCCTCGACCGGTCCACATCCCTCTGGTAGAACCTCCACTCTTTCCCTGCATTTGGCTTGGGGCTGAAGGCAGGAATCATCGCGGCGACCTTCCAGTTCTCTGTTACGTCAGCCACTAGGTCTCTTATCCTCGGGAATGCTTTCATTGGTTCCACCGTAATTTCCCCCTCGATTGTGTCGACGCGGGTCTTGCACATCAACCGCGGCTTTCCGTTTATCTCGGCGGAACAGGAGCCGCACCTGGCCGCTTTGCAATTCCACCTCGCGGACAGAGACGGGTCGATGTTCGCCTGTATGTAGTGGATTGCGTTGAGAACGACCATCCCCTCTTCATGAGGGACCTCGAAGGTATCGTATCTTGTGGTCGAGGGGTCTGCCCCAAGACCTCTCTGTATCTTCAGTTTCACTGTGCCCGCCTTCGTCTGGACCGGTGTCATCTGGCTCAACGTGTCTACTCCTCTATCAGGGCCTCGAGCTCTGGCGGTGGATTCTCAACTGGAACGAACTCATGGACCATTTCACCGGTCTTATCAACAGTAATGATGTTTACCAGCCACTTTGGGTCTTTGTCGGGGTGGTCGGACCTGCTATGGGCCCCTCGGCTCTCCTTGCGCTCTAGGGCCGACCTGATTATCGCTTCGCACCCGAGAAGCATTTCCCAGACTTGCAAGGAGTCGAGCCACGATTGGTTGTAGGCCCGCACCCCTACCGCGCAGACGCTCGCCGCTTCCTTCTTGATTCTTCCGACCTCTTCTAGGCCAGCCCTCAGGTCCTTGTCGTTCCTTACAATGCCAACGTGCTCCCACATGTTTTTCGCAATCTCCTCTTTCAGATGAAAAGGGTTTGCTCCTGATTGTCTCGAGAACGGGGACAGGACCCTGTCAATCTCCAATTGAACTTCAGAATCGGCGACGTCTGGCATCTCGTTGTTCTGGGCGAATTGGGCAGCCGCAGTTCCCGCCCGTCTCCCAAAAACGAGGATGTCAGAAAGCGAGTTCCCGCCTAGCCTGTTCCCTCCATGGAGTCCGCATGCAACCTCCCCCGCTGCGTACAATCCCTTAACCGTGCTTTCGGCAGTCTCTGGGTCGACTCGAATCCCACCCATTTGGTAATGGACCGTGGGAGCGACTTCCATCTTTTGCTTCGTAATATCTACCCCCGCGAACTCCATGAACTGGTCGTACATGCTTGGCAGCTTCTTCTTGATGAATTCCGCCCCCTTATGAGAGACGTCGAGGTAAACAGCGCCGTTCTTTGTGCCCCGCCCGGCGCTTATCTCAGAGTAGATCGCTCTTGCGACGACATCTCTGGCCGATAGCTCCATCCTTTTTGGGTCGTATCTGGACATAAAGCGTTCTCCCTGCGCGTTCGTCAATATCCCCCCTTCTCCCCTTACCGCTTCAGTAACAAGTAGGCCCCTGACTCCAGCAGGATAGATCATGCCAGTGGGGTGGAACTGGATCATCTCCATGTCCATCAATTCGGCCCCTGCCCTGTAGGCCATGGCAATGCCGTCTCCAGTACTCTCGTAGGAATTCGAAGTCACTTCGTAGACCTTTCCGCAGCCGCCGGTGGCCAGGATCACAGTCTTGCTCCTGAACAGGACTAGCCCCCCTCCCTTGATCTCAATTCCAAGGGCACCAGCCGCACGGCCATTCTTGGGGTCCCTGAACAAGTTCGTGACTGCGACTTCATCCATGAACGGTACCCCCCTCTCGATCACCTGGTCTTGCAAAGTCCTGATCAGTTCGAGGCCGGTCCTGTCCCCGATGTGGCAAAGGCGCCTGTAGGTGTGGGCACCGAAGGCACGCTGGCTTATCTTCCCGTCTGCCGTCCTGTCGAAGAGGGCCCCGTACCGCTCTAGCTCGTAGACCCGGTCAATGGCCTCCTTTGCGAATATCTCAGCCATTCGCCAGTTGCTGAGGCGCTGGCCTTCAACCATTATGTCCGAAAAGTGGACCTGCCACCCATCCTTCGGGTCCACGTCGCCAAGCGCGGCCGCGATCCCTCCCTCTGCCATCACCGTATGCGCCTTTCCCAACAATGACTTGCACACTACAAGGGTCTTGGCTCCCTTGTCGAAGGATTCGATCGCAGCTCTGAGGCCAGCTCCTCCAGCTCCTATTATCAGAACGTCGCACGACTTCTCGACATAGGTCCTGTCGTTCGTCTCGACCCGACTCGCTTGAGGTTTGGAAGTCCACATTATTGGAGCCCGGCAGTACGAACTGTTTTTCCCGCGATAATAAGCCTGACGCAGAATCTCGGCGTTCCAAGATAACAAGCCGACAAAACTCTCCGCAATTAGGCCCGACGCCAGGCATTTGCGGAAACTGTTTCACAAAGCTTTTAACGCCACCATGAAAGCGGCGAAGTCCACGAGAGGGATAAAGTGCCTCACTATGGCTACAGTTTCGAGGGTTTCGACCCTACGGTACACGTCAGGGCTAGTGGTAGAGAGGTCAACATTTCCCCCAAAGCTGCCCGAGAGGTAGCAGTTACCATCAAAGGAATGTCGGTGCCGAAGGCAATCGACCTCCTAGAGCTAGTCGAAAGCAAGAAGATGCCCATAGCTTTCCGGCGTCACAAGTTAAAGGTCGGCCACAGAAGCGAGCTCCAAGGGTTCCCCACAGGCTCGTATCCGGTCAAAGTCGCACGCGCATTTCTTGAGGTCCTCCACAACCTTCAGGGCAACTCGGAATTCAAAGGGCTCGACCCAGAAAGAATTCGCATCATACACGCCGCTGGCTACGCAGGGAGGTCCGTGAAAGACTACACACCCAGGGCCTTCGGCCGAAGCTCCCCCAATTTCCACCAGCTTGTTCACATAGAAGTCGTAGGTAAGGAAGTCTGAGTATGTCCGTCCATCAACGAACCACAGTGAAATCAATTCTTAACACGAGCCAGACCTATTCTGATTTGGATGAGTTCTTCGAGAAAGAGCTGAGGGACGCGGGCTATGGGGGCCTCGAAGTTCAGAAATCTCCGGTGGGGACGACCCTGAAGGTCTATGTTGCAAGGCCTGGACTGGCAATCGGCAGGCGTGGGACAGGGATCAAGGACCTCACCGACAAAGTCGCGGCAAAATTCAACTTTCCCAACCCTCAGATCGCGGTCACGGAGGTCGAGAACCCTGAGCTCAACTCAAGGATAATGGCCGCCAGAATAGCCCAGATAGTCTCCAGAGGGACCGCCTTCAGACGCGCGGCCCAGTGGTCGGTCAACAACGTGATGAACGCCGGTGCGGCGGGCGTGGAGATATCGGTCGCGGGGAAACTCAGGAGCGATAGGTCTCATGGAGAAAAGTACAGAGCAGGGATAGTACCGAAGAGCGGGGACACAGCAGAGAGGTCGGTAACGCAAGCGACAACAGACGTCCTGCTCAAGTTGGGCCTATACGGAATCAAGGTCAAAATAGCACTCAAGGACGCCCTTCCGCCGGACTTCCGGCTGAAGGAAGACGCAATCGAAGAGGAGAAAAAAGGAGATGCCACAGCTCAAACCGAAGGAACTGAGGAAGCAGGACGCTGAAAAGCTTAGGCAGACGCTCTTCGACCTCCGGTCGGAGCTCTCCAAGCTCAAGGGCGGCGCCCAGCGCGGGATAGTCAAGAAAGACGTCGGCAACATCGGGCGGATTCGTAAGGACGTTGCTACAGTGATCACAATCATGCACGAGAAGGGGGTAGCCGAGTGAACGTTATCGGCGAGAGGCTTACCGTGCTAACCTCCAGCGACCCTACGAAGGCAGGGATAAATGGACAAGTGGTCCTTGAGACTGCCCAGACCCTCCTCCTTGACACTGGCACCAGGGTCATCCGGGTGGAAAAATCCAGGTCGGCTTTCCTCCTGAACCGCTCGAAGAAGGTCGTCACAGGCTCCGACATAGAGGGAAGGCTGCAGGACAGGTGGGGGCGTAGGCGATGAGCGCGGCAGGACTTGAGGTTCCAATGCCTCGAAAGAAGTGTGAGGACGAGCGGTGCCCGTTCCACGGGAATCTGAAAGTAAGAGGAAGACTGCTCTCCGGAAAGGCGGTCTCGACCGCGGGCAAGACCTTCGTAGTCGTGGAGATGGAATACCTCCACATGGTGCCGAAATACATCAGGGGGGAAAGGCGGAGAAGCAGGGTCAGCGCCCACGTGCCTCCGTGCATCGAGGTCAAGGACGGAGACAGCGTGACTCTTGGCGAGTGTAGGCCGCTGTCCAAAACGATTTCTTTCGTGGTCGTCGCTTCGAGGAAGGGGACATAATGTCCACAAAGTCACGTGCAGTCTCGGCCAAGGGAGTCGAGGAGTTCAAGAACTACATCACCAGAGCCATCCCACTCTACGCTGTTATCACGTGTGCGGACAACACAGGAGCTAAGACCCTGAGGGTGGTGCAGGTCACAAAAGCGAAGGGGAGGCACAGCCGCATTCCCGCAGCCTCAGTTGGAGACTCCATCGTTTGTGTGGTCAAGAAAGGACCCCCGGAGCTGAAGAAGGCCGTCTTCGGCGCGGTCATAGTGAGGCAGAAGTATCCGGTCCGACGGGTGAGTGGCCAGAGGGTCGTCTTCGAAGATAACGCTGCAGTGATAATCACTCCGGAAGGGGACCTGAAAGGCACGGACATCAAGGGGCCGGTTGCCAGCGAGGCTGCAGAGAAGTGGCCGCGTATCGCCAACCTGGCCTCCATCATAGTCTAGGAGAAATTGAAATGAAATTCGGTTCGTCGTTGTCTTCGGAATTAAGGGAAAAGCATGCAAGGAGGAGCGTAAGGCCGCGGGTGGGTGACACTGTGAAAATAGTCCGAGGGGAGTACAAAGACATAGAAGGCAAGGTCACCAACGTCGATACGAAACTCGGGGTCATCAACGTCGAGGGAGTGACCCACGAGAAGTTGAAGGGAGGGACAGCCCCTGTGCCGATTCACTCTTCAAATGTTGTAGTCACTGCCCTAAACCTGGAGGACAAGGCGCGGAAGAGCAAGCTGGAGGTGGCAGGTTAGATGGGCAAGAAGGGTGGAAGAAACAGGATGAAGAGGCTCGCCGCGCCTCGCAGCTGGGACATTTCGAGGAAGGCGGAGAGATTCGTGTTCAAGCCCCTCCCGGGTCCGCACCCGATCGAGTCCTCCTACCCCCTGGGAGTCGTCGTCCGGGACCTGGCATCCTTGGCCATACTTTCGAGGGAGCTGAAGTTCATGATGAAGACTGGCAAGGTGATGGTCGATGGCCGCCAACGAAAGACATCAACTTTCCCGGTCGGCCTCTTCAACGTGGTCAGCGTCCCCCTCGAAGGAGTCGACTATCGGCTCGTTCCTTCTCCCAAGGGGTTGGCCTTGGTGAAGGTGGGTGACGATGAGGCGAAAACCAAGCTTTGCAGCGTTCATACCAAAACGAAGACGAAGGGCGGGCACATACAATATGGCTTGCACGACGGAAGGTCGGTGGTAGACGACGCCCTGAACCTCTCGCCCGGCGATTCAGTCCTCATCGAGGTTCCGTCCCAAAAGGTTCTGGGCCACGCGAAGTTAGCGAAGGGTTCTCTGGGCCTCGTCTTGACAGGGGACAGAGCCGGGCAGCTGGGGAGGATCGAGGACGTGAAGAGGGGGACAATTTCGAGAGAGAAGATGGTCAGGATTTCTCTTCCCAGCGGCGACGCTGAAATTCCATCTCGCCTGGTCTTCCCGGTCGGAACGGACCGCCCCATGATCACTGTTGGAGTCAGTCAGCCATGAGCCAAGAAGCCCTGCAGCAGAATCCAATGCGAAAGATCAAGGTGGGAAAGGTAGTTGTCAACATAGGACTCGGCAAGTCAGGAGAGGCAATCGAAAGGGGGAAACGGGTGCTCGAGCAGGTGACGGGCCAGAAGCCAGCTCAGACGCGAGCGAAGAAGGCTGTGAGGGACTTCGGCATCCACAAGGGAGAGCCCATCGGGGTCGTCGTGACCGTACGCGGAGAAAAAACAGTCCCTCTGATTGGGAAACTCCTCGCTGCCAGGGAAAAGAAATTGAATGAATCGTGTTTCGATCCAAGGGGCTCGGTATCCTTCGGCATCAAGGAGCATATCGAGATCCCAGGGATCAGGTATGACCCTGCCATCGGGATTCTCGGGATGAACGTCTCCATCCTCTTGGAGCGTCCAGGGTTTGGTGTCTCCAGGCGCAGCAGACGCACGTCCAGGGTGGGAAGAAAGCACCTGGTATCGAGGGACGAAGCCATGCAATACTTCAGGGATAATTTCGGGGTGACCGTACAGTGAAAGAGAGGCATACGAAAGTAAGGAAGTACGGCAAGTCCACCCATTATTGCCGCAGATGCGGCCAGTACGGGGCGGTCATCAGGTCCTACGACCTCGTCCTTTGCAGGCAGTGCTTTAGAGAGGTCGCCGAGAAGCTAGGCTTCAGGAAATACGATTAGGGGTAATGGAATGCCTGCAACAAACGTCCTCGCGAACCTATTCGCCAGCCTCCAAAACGCAGAATTGAGAAACAAGAAGGAATGCGTGGTAATCCCCGCGTCTAAGCTTGCCAGCGAGGTCCTCAGAGTACTTCAGAAGCGCAAGTACATCGGCGAGTTCGAGTTCATAGACGATGGGCTAGGGGGTAAGCTCCGGGTCGAATTGCTCGGCAAGATCAATAAGTGCAGCGTGATATCACCGAGGTTCCCAGTCAGGTCCCTGAAGCTAGTCGATTGGGAGCACAGATACCTTCCTGCTGTAGGGGTGGGGACCCTGATTGTATCGACTCCTCAGGGTGTCATGTCCCATCTCGAAGCTCAGGAGAAGAAGATTGGCGGGAGGCTAATTGGCTTTGTCTACTGAGCAACTAAGGCAGCAACTCGTCGAGATGCCGGAAGGGGTGACAGTGGACCTTCAGGGTCGGCTACTCTCCATCAAGGGGAAGCTCGGGGAGGGGAAGAAGCACTTCGACAAGATTAACGTGAACATCTCTGTCGAGGGGAACAAGGTCCTGATCTCTCCGTTCTCGCGGAAGAAGAAGGACAACGTCATAATCAACACCGTGACAAGCTTGGTAAACAACATGATAACCGGTGTGACCAAGGGCTACACCTACAGGCTGAAGGTCGTCTACGCCCACTTTCCCATCACAGTAAAAACGAAGGGGAGCCAGATCTTGGTCGAAAACTTCGTCGGGGAAAGGTCTCCCAGGGTGGCGCAAATCGTCGGTGATTGCAAGGTGACGATCGAAGGCGATGACATCATCGTCAAAGGAGTCTCAGTCGAAGACGTAGGTCAGACCGCGGCCAACGTGGAGCTAGCGACGAAGATCAAGCGGAAGGACCAAAGGGTCTTTCTCGACGGCGTCTACATATACCATAAGGAGCAGGGCTGGTGAAATTATGGCCAAGCAGAAGGTCTCGGAGGAGAACAGGCTGAAGGCGCTGGTGGCCAAGAGGAAAGAGTTGGCCAAAAACAGACCCGCCTTCATCAGGCAGGAGAGCTGGCGGTACGTCAGAATTCACACACCGTGGAGGAAGCCCAAGGGGGTCGACAATAAAGTCAGACGCCAGGACAAGGGCTGGCCCGCCCTTGTGAGGATTGGCTACAGAGGTCCCGTAGAAGCGAGAGGGCTCCACCCCAGCGGGCATTTCGAGGTACTGGTTCAAAGGGTATCTGATCTCGACCGCCTGGTTCCCGGAAGAGACGTGGCCAGGATAGGAAGAACCGTTGGCGCGAAGAAGAGGGAAGCCATCCTCCATAGGGCTACGGAGCTTGGTCTACGGGTGGTGAATCCCACGGGGTTGAGGATAATTGAATCTAAAGAGTAAGCGACGTCTTGCGGCATCGGTCCTGGGCGTCGGCCTGGACAGGATCATCTTTGACGACGAATATTCCGACCTCATCCAGGACGCCATAACGCGAAGCACAATCAGGGGACTCGTCGGCTTTGGTGCGATCAAGGTCGCCCCGGAGAAGGGGGTCTCCCGTGGAAGGTTCAGGGAGCGGTCGAGAAAACTCAAGCGCGGCAGAGGGGCAGGTTCGACAGAGGGCGCCGCCTTCGCGCGAAACCCCAGGAAGGACATGTGGATCGCCAAGGTACGTGCCCTTAGGTGGAGACTAAAAGTGGCAAAGGACAGGGAGGAAATCAGCCAGGGCGCCTACAAGAAGCTCTACAAGCAGGTCAAGGGAGGGCAGGTCAGAGGAGTGAAGCACCTCTTCGATCTCATGAAGGAGGCTAAGAAGTGACGTCCACCCATGTCCCCCTCCTGAAGAGAAGACGCGAAGGGATAACCGACTACAGGGCAAGGAAGAGGGCAATCACCTCCTCGAGGCCCCTTCTCGTCGTTCGGGTCTCGAACAAGAACGTATCCTCCCAGTTCGTGAAGCCGACCGTCAAGGGGGACGTCGTCCTGTCGGCGGCTCACTCAAAGGAGCTTTCGAAGCTGGGATGGAAGGGTTCTCCGAAGTCGACGCCGGCCTGCTACTTACTCGGGCTCCTCGCCGGTAAGAAGGCGCTCTCTTCTGGGGTCAAGGAGGCCGTTGTCTATAATGGTCTAGTTCCGTTCATTAAGGGCTCAAGGATAGCGGCCTTCCTCAAAGGCGTAGTCGACGCCGGGGTCATCGTGCCTGTGGGCGAGGAGGCCTTCCCGAGCGAGGAGAGGCTGACAGGCAAGTCCATCGCGGAATACGCCACTCGACTCTCCTCCGAAGACAAAGGAGCGTACGAACGAAATTACTCGGCCCTCCTCAAAGAGGGTTTCAAGCCTGAGGAATACCCGGCGCAGTTCGAGAAGCTGAAGGCAGCGATCACAGAGGCGAAGCGTTGATGTCGTCCTATGGCAGGCGAGACCGCCAGGAGGAGGAACAGGTCTGGGTCCCACGGACCAAGTTGGGGACGCTTGTCAACGAAGGGAAGATAACGTCCCTGGATGAAATATTCAGGAGTGGGCAGAGGGTTAGGGAAGCGGAAATCGTCAAGAAGCTTCTCCCAGACCTCCGAAACGAGGTGGTAGGCGTAAGTGTGGTCCAGAAACAGACCGACGCCGGGGAGCTCACGAGATTCATGGCCGTCGTGGCCGTCGGCAACGGAGCAGGTTGGTTCGGTGTCGGTAAAGGGAAGGCCATGCAGACGAGGGAAGCCATCGAGAAGGCGACGACTCAGGCGTTGCTGAACATCATACCTGTCAAACTCGGATGCGGTTCCTGGGAGTGCCGAGACGGAAGGCCCCATTCTGTCCCTTACAAGATCAGAGGTAAGGCTGGAAGCGTCACCGTCGAAATCATCCCCGCGCCGAGGGCTCTGGGCCTGGTCGCCGGACCGGCCCTGAAGAGTCTACTTCAGCTCGCCGGGGTGAAAGACGCCTGGGTAAGGACCTTCGGATCCACAAACACGATGTCTTCGCTGGCGAACGCTGTCTACGATGCCTTCAGGATGTCCCATGGGCTCAACGTATAGGGTGAATCGATGTTGGGTCTAATCCTTGTTGTGAACTTGCATGGGGTCATCAATTCTTCGGGTCCAGTTAGGAAGGCCTTGACAGAACTCTGGGTGGCCAAGAGGTTCTCGGCCTCGGTCGTGACGGACGACGCCCCCACTGTCGGGATGTTGAAGCTTTGTAAGGATTACATCGCCTGGTCTCCCGTCAAGGAAGACCTGCTCGCAGACCTCCTGAAGAACCGAGGAATGGTCAGTTCGACGAAGACCCTCGACCAAGCGGCGTTGAAGGAGCTGGGGTACAAGAAGCACGAAGATCTGGCCGCCAAGATGGTGAAGGACCAGGTCAGGCTCTCAGCAGTCGGCGGAGTCCTCCCCTACTTCAGATTGGCACCTCCGAGGGGAGGGTTCAAACGCTCGATGCGACGACAATTCTCAGAAAGGGGGCTGCTTGGGAGCAACCCGAACCTAGGGGACATAGTAAAGAGGATGGTCTAGATTGCCAACAAGGCTCCGCAAGGCAAGGAGGTACAGGGGAATGAGGACCCACGGTTACGGCCAGATAGGGCAGCACAGACACTCGGGGAGCCGGGGGGGGCATGGCAACGCCGGACTTCACAAGCACAAGTGGAGCTGGCTGATTCTTAACGACCCCGACCATTTCGGCCGAGACCCGTTCAGGCCTCCAAGTTACTATGTCCGCCCCGCCACATGGGTCAACGTCGGAGACCTGGACGGCATGGCGAACGGGAGCAAGGCCCTCGACCTGGCTTCCATGGGGGTAGAGAAACTCCTCGGGTCCGGGGAGGTCGGAGGCGCCTACCAGGTGAAGGTAGCTTCTTTCACGAAGAAAGCTCAGGCTAAAATAGAGGCCGCAGGCGGAAAGATACTGGTCCAGGAGTAGGTCTCCAGCCTTTGGCTTCGATGCGCGAATTCATGAAGAGCGTAGGGACGATACTTCCTGAAATCCCGAAGCCTGAGAAAAAGCCCACCCTCAACGAACGCTTCGTTTGGACGGGATTCGCCCTCATCGCCTACCTGATCATGGCGACAACGCCACTCTACGGGTTCGGGGGGCCAGGCCACCAACAGGACCAGCTCGCGTTCCTGAGGGTGGTATTCGCATCAACTCAGGGGACCCTGATGGAGCTGGGTATCGGCCCAATCGTGACTTCGGGGCTCATCCTTCAGCTGCTCGTTGGGAGTGACATAATCAAGCTGAACATGAGCGACTCGGCCGACAGGGCCATCTTCGGCTCGGCCACCAAGTTCCTCACGATGATAGTGATCGTAGGGGAGTCACTCGCCTACATCTTGGGTGGGGCCCTGGGCCCCGCCTGCGCGATTGGAGTGACAGCCAACTGCCTTACGCCCAACCAAGACCTGATAATCTTCGTCCAACTCTTCATTGCAAGCCTCATGGTACTACTCCTCGACGAGTTGATCCAGAAGGGATGGGGGATCGGGAGCGGAGTCAGTCTGTTCATCCTCGCCGGAGTCTGCCAGACGGTGATGTGGTATACCTTCTCGCCCATACCATTCGCTGTAAGTTCCACTCAGACCGAGCTCTTCGGATTCATCCCTGCACTCGTGAGCTCTTTCTTCTCCAACACTCTGCCCACCATCGTCGTCAGGGGTTTCAAGTACCCGAGCCTCTTGACATTCGTTCTCACCCTTGTGATGCTCCTCGTCCTCATCTACATCGAGGGCATAAGAGTCGAACTCCCCATCACCTCGATAAAGTATCGAGGGTTCCAGGGGGTCTATCCGATCAAGCTCCTCTACGTCTCGAACATCCCCGTAATCCTCGTCTCCGCCCTCGGCGCCAACGTCACCTTCTTCTCCAGGCTTCTCTACAATTACGTCGGGAGCAACCCACCCTGGTGGTTCCACTACATCGCGGTCTTCCCCGTTCAGACCAACGCCACTAGTGCGAGCTCCTACCCCACCGGGGGGCTGGTCTATTACATGTCACCACCCCAGGGAGTCAACAACACAGTAGCCGACCCCATCCATGCCGCCATCTACCTTCTGTACCTGGTGGGGATGGCCGTCCTCTTCGCCAGATTGTGGGTGGAGATCGGCGGATTGAACCCGCACGCAGTCGCAAAGAACCTGATGGACGCCCAGGTCCAGGTCCCTGGGTTCAGGAGGACTGGTCTTTCCATCGAGCAGATGCTGAACAGGTACATCCCTACCCTCACGATAATCGGAGGAATACTGATTGGCCTGGTTGCAGGTGTCTCTGACCTATTCGGGGTCTTCGGATCAGGCATTGGGATTCTGCTGATGGTGGACATCATACTCCAGTACTATCAGATGTTGCTCAAGGAACAGGTGGAGGAAGTCTCTCCTGCCCTGGCTGGCCTGATAGGAGCTGGGTAGTTAGTGGGACTGCGTGTCGTTGTCGTCGGCGTTCCGGGCGTGGGGAAGACCACGGTCGTTGAAGGCCTCGTTTCCGAATACCGCGGGGCGAAGCTGGTCAACTTCGGCACCGTGATGCTGAAGACAGGGCTCTCGCTAAAGTGGATCAAGAACAGGGACGACATCCGAAAACTAACTGTCGATAAGCAAAGGAGCCTGCAAAAGGTGGCGGCCTCCAAGATTTCAAAGATGAAGGACCGGACCGTGGTAGTGGATACACATCTTTTCATCAGGACGAAAGAAGGTTTCTGGCCGGGGCTTCCGTTCGATGTAGTGAGGGCACTTAGGCCCACTCACCTTGTCCTCGTTCAAGCCAGCCCCGAAGAGGTCGCCAAAAGGAGGACAGCAGATATCAAGAGGTACCGGGACTCGGTGACCATGGATGAAATAGAGGAGGAGCTTGGCCTCGCTCGAAGTTTCTTGGCAGTGTCTTCGACGCTTACAGGTGCTCCCATGCTGATGGTGAACAACAGCGAGGGCAGGGCCGCGGCCGTCGCGTCGGAAATCGCTTCCATGCTGAGAGGCGCGGTCGCGTGATACTAGACCTCCTACTTGCGGTCAATTCGACCACCACTACAACCACGGTGGCCCGGGCCGCATCGGCATTTCCCATTCCGGAGTCCACCTTCCTTGTGACGCTGACATCCGTCGGTCTGGGGCTCATAACCCAGTTCGTAACCAGATATGTCGTCGACCTCAACGCGGAGAGGAGGATGAAGGCAGAGGTGGGTGCGTTCAACAAGGAGAAGAAGGACGCGACGGCGGCGGGAGACAAGGCGAAGCTTGAGAAGCTCAAGAAAAGAGAGTTGCAAGTGAGGCAGGCCCAGGCGAAAGTATCCACTTCCCGGTTCAAGGTGACGGCCATCACCTTCATTCCTTTACTTGGCGTCTACTACCTGATGGCTTCCTTCCTCGGCGGCTTCGGGGTGATAGTTGCCTACTCTCCATTCCCTAGTCCGATCCCTGGTTACCTGGTCAACGCCAATGGAACTATCAGCCTCTTCTGGTGGTACTTCCTGAGCTCGTTCACATTCTCGACGATGCTGACCAAACTCCTTCACACGACGACATAGCACAAGTTGTTCTCTTGAAGGCCATCATCGTTTCAGGGATGCCCGCAGTAGGGAAGACGACCGTTTCGAAGGCGGTCGCAGAAGCG
The DNA here is from genome assembly GCA_027886945.1 of Nitrososphaerota archaeon. The sequence continues at coordinate 3,390 of JAPCJM010000001.1, read as the reverse complement.
CTTTCGACCCAGACGGTGGGAGGGGGAGACGTCCTCAAAGAGATGGCAATCGAGGAGGGGTACACCCCGGGAGGAGAGGATTGGTGGGACAAAGGGGAGGGGATGAAGTTCCTTCAGCAAAGAAAACGCTCCTCCGGCTTCGACAAGGAGGTCGACGCCAGGCTTCTTCAGAAAGCCAAGAAGGGAGACGTGGTCATCACCAGTTATCCTGTCCCCTGGCTCACCAAGGACGGGCTCAAGGTCTGGCTTTCCGGGAGCGTGAAGAGCAGGGCGTCCAGGATGGCTAAAAGAGATGGAATCCCAGTCTCAAAGTGCCTGAAGGTGCTCTCCGTAAGGGACCTCGAGAACTACAAGCTTTACAAGAAGATATACGGCATCGAGTTCGGGAAGGACCTGGCTCCCTTCGACCTTGTCATCGAGACCGACTCCATAGATGAGTCCCGGGTGGCTGAAATAATATTGCACTACGTAAGGAGTCGAAGGGACTGACGTGCAACCCCAAAAGATGATCGTGCTCGACGGTGAGCCCCAGGACCCTGGGCATGGCTATCCTCCTTCCGCACGCCCCGTTCCGACAATGTTGGAATACGGTCTCGTTCCGCTCGACAAGCCGCGTGGGCCGACCAGCCACGAGATAGTCGCCTGGACGAAGAGGCTGCTAGGTGTTCAGAGGGCCGGACACAGCGGCACCCTTGACCCTCCTGTTTCAGGGCTCCTTCCGATCGGACTCGGGCGTGGTACGCGCGCCCTCAGCCTCCTGCTGCTTTTCCCAAAGGAGTACCGCGGAGTGATGAGGCTGCACTCATCAGTCCCCCGGAAGCAGCTCGACGCGGTCATCGCAGAATTCACTGGAGAAATCTTCCAGAGGCCCCCTCAGCGCTCCTCGGTTAGTAGGCGGACGAGGAGCAGGACTGTCTACGAGCTTGAAATCACTGAGGCCGCCGGAAACCTGTATCTCTTTAGATGCCTCTGCCAGTCGGGGACATATATTCGAAAGTTGGCTTACGACATGGGCGAAGTCCTCGGGGTCGGTGCCACGATGGTAGAACTTCGTCGGACCCGGGTCGGCCCGCTGTCTGAGGCGGGCGGACTCGTTACTCTTCATCAGCTCAATGACGCCATGTACAGGCTCAAGAACGGCGACGAGGCCCTCCTGAGAAATCTCGTCCGTCCGATTGAGGAATCACTAGGCAACATCCCAAGGATCGTGGTTCGTGATTCAGCCGTCGATGCAATTTGTCACGGAGCTCGCCTTGGGATTCCAGGGATACTCTCCCTTTCCGATGGGATCAAGAAGGACGACATAGTTGTTCTGATGAGCTCCAAGCTGGAGCTCGTGGCAATTGGGAAGGCGCTCCTCTCCTCCGACGAGATACGGTCGCATCAGAAGGGACTCGCCTCGACCACAGAACGTGTCATCATGACCCTGGGGACTTATCCCAAACTCTGGAAGAGTCAGTCAAAGCAGAAGAGGGCAGGGAAAACAAATCACGCCATGAAATCGCCGACAAATTAGTGTCCCCGCGAAATTCATCGGTAGAGGTTTTAAGCCTCGGGATTTCAGGACGAGTCGCCGGGGTCGCCTAATCTGGTAGGGCGCAGATCGTCGTCGCGCAAGCCTGGAAACCCACAGGCCAGCCAGCCTGTCGTGGGAAACCGCGTTGTGGGTTCAAATCCCACTCCCGGCGCTCGATTCCACAAACACTATAAAGCGAAGAAGCAAGCCGAAGTCAAGTGAAGGGTTCCGCTCCCGACCTGAGGGTCGGCCTCACTTTTGACGATGTCCTCCTGGTGCCAAAGTTCTCAAGTGTGAAGTCAAGGAAGGAAGCAGACACCGTCACGAGGTTTTCGCGCCGAATCAAGTTGACCATCCCTCTGGTCAGCGCCAACATGGACACAGTTACCGAGTCTTCCATGGCGATAGCCATGGCCCGTCTCGGTGGCATAGGAGTGATCCACAGGTTCCTCTCCCTGGAAGAGGAGGTGGCCGAAGTGCTCAAGGTGAAAAGGTCAGAAGGGGTCGTCATCGAAGACCCGATCACCCTCGGTCCCGACGGGACCGTCAAAGAGGCCTGGGACATCATCAGGGAACGCGACATCGGGGGAATCGTCGTGGTCGGCAAGGACCGAAAGGTCCTGGGACTCCTAACAAGACGGGACATCACCCTGGAAGAAGACATGGACATGAGAGTAAGAACTGTCATGACCCCAAAGAGGGAATTGATCACCGCCCCCAAGGGAGTAACCCTCGAGCAGGCCCGAAAAATCCTTCATAAGAACAAAGTTGAGAAGCTCCCACTGGTCGACAGGAACGGGAAGCTCGCAGGCCTGATTACGTCCAAGGACATCATGAAGAGGAGGCAGTTTCCTTCAGCGACCAAGGATGCCAAGGGTAGGCTAAGGGTGGCGGCAGCCGTGGGCGTAAAGGGGGATCATATGGCACGATCTCGCCGGCTCCTTGACGCCGGAGCCGATGCCCTTGTTGTGGACATTGCCCACGGCCACTCATCCTACGCCATCGACACAGTCCGACAAATCAAGAAAGAACTGGGGGACGTGGAGGTCGTAGCCGGGAACGTGGCGACGGCGAGAGGCGCCCTCGACCTGATAAAAGCAGGGGCCGACGCTGTTAAGGTTGGGGTAGGCTCGGGGAGCATCTGCGTCACCAGGGTCGTCACAGGGTCTGGAGTTCCGCAACTTACCGCGATAATGGACAGCTCAGCCGGGGCCGCCGACAGCGACGTCCCGATAATCGGGGACGGCGGCGTAAGGAACCCAGGAGATGTCACCAAGGCGCTCGCAGCCGGCGCTTCCACAGTTATGATAGGGAGCCTTTTCGCCGGGACCGAAGAAAGCCCGGGCCCGACGATACTCAGGGACGGAGTCAGGTACAAACTAACGAGGGGGATGGCTTCGCTGGCGGCCACCCTCGACCGCCGCGTCAGGGAAAGCGGACCAGGCGCCCTTAGGGAGGATGAGCTCATTGAGGAAGTCATCGAAGAAAGCGTTCCGGAGGGGGTCGAAGGCCTAATCCCCTACAAGGGAAGGGTCGACGAAGTGGTCAAACAACTGGTCGGGGGTCTAAGGTCTGGGATGAGTTACTCTGGGGCCCACACACTGGATGAGCTCAGAAAGAACGCCGAGTTCATGAGGATAACGGCGGCGGGTCACAAAGAAAGCCTTCCCCACGACATCCAGAAGGTAGTCTAGCACGGGGAACCTGTCCGTCATCGGGCTCCAATGGGGGGACGAAGGAAAAGGGAAGGTTGTCGACTACCTAGCCGGTCAATACGACGCGGTCGCCCGGTTCAACGGGGGGAGCAACGCTGGCCATACGGTCGTCATCGGAGGGAAAAAACACACCTTCCACCTTATCCCGTCGGGGGCTCT